>CAVKPZ010000097.1:0-6907 GCA_963658395.1 Lachnospiraceae bacterium
CGTGATCTTCTCCGTGACAGGGAGACATGTTAGGCCGCTACACCAATGGTCCGTAGCGGGGCTTAATATATCACAAAAAGCCTTGTTGTCCAACGCTTTTTTGTGAAGCCCACGGGAACGCTCAGATGCCGAGGAATTTCTTGAATCCGGCCTCAGGAAGGTAGCCGACGTTCCTCTTAACTTCCTTGCCGTCTTTAAAGATGATGACGGTCGGGATTGAGAATACGCCTAGCTTTTCACAAGGGGAAGGCACTTCGTCAACGTCAAGAGAGAGGATATTAAGTTCTGGGTACTCTTCGGCGATTTTCTCGATAATGGGTTTAAGCATTTGGCAGGGGCCGCACCAAGTCGCGTTGAAGTCGACGATGGCTTCGCCGCCGATCTCCTGATTGAATTCGTTTGCGCTATGGATGATTTTGACCATGATTTTTCTCCTTATAGCTCAAATATTATGTAAAAGATTGCGAAAATGATAGCGATATGAATCGGATAATAAGCGTAGGTGAAGATACGGAATGCTTTGCTGTCTGGCCCTCTTTTGCCGTTGTAGAGAAGAATCGGCAAGATGGCGAGCAAGCACCAAGACTCCGCGATTTGCCAGTTTTCGCTTGCGTGCATGACCACAACATCGAGAGCGGCGCTTGGGATATAAGAGATGCCCCAACTGATGATGGTGAGCAAAAACAAAACGCAGGCGCAAAGCATGTTGAGCAAGCCTTGGTAGGATCTTGTTTCTTGGAAGGATTCCAAAGTTTGCCCGGAGCCTTGCAGGTATTTCGCGGATATTTTGTCGACGATACTCCTTGCGTAATAGAAACCCACAATCATCGAGAAGCCAAACAAAGAGTAGCCGGGGAAATAGAAATAGGGGGCGTTCGACATGGAGGGGATATTGATGTAGCAAACCTGGAAAGCGTAGGACCCCAAAACGATTAACAAGGGGATAAGGGCGAGGGCTTTCTTCTTCCCAGGAAGATAATTGAGGCAATAAAGGAACGCCCCGCCGACCAGAAGGTCGGCAAAGGCGTTGGTTGAAGTCTTAATCGCCGCGAAACTAAAGCCGTAATAAAGGATGGTTTGCGCAAGGGCGATAAGCGCCCACATCAAGGCGAGGCGAAGAAGATATCTCTCTTTGCGATGGCTCTTTCTGATCCCTTCCGCGAGCATGAAGGCGAACAAGGGATAAGCGATTCTCCCTAGGGTCCGGAAGAGGATTCCGACCATGTTCGTGCTTCCTAGATACGTAAGCAAAAACAAACCAACGTGATCGAGGGTCATGAAGACCAAAGCGAGGATCTTCAAAACCAATTCGTTCAGGATTTGCGCCTTTTCTCTCCAATTTTCGTTCATTTTATTTGCCTTGGACGATGATTAGAACGACAGACTGAAGGTTGTTGAGCGCGTGTCCCACCCAAGAGCCGCAGATGCCGAATTTGTCATAAAGGAAGCAAAGTATCGCTCCGGAGACTAGGTAGTTTGGAAGCGAAATGAGCTCGGAGAGAATGGCTTCGCTCCCGATTTTCGTGAAATCGAAATGGATGAACGCGAACACGACTATCCCAAGGACATAGCCAACCCATTTGCCGAGCCTAGAGGCAAGACCGAATAAGCCCACGCGGTAAGCGAGTTCTTCTGAGAAGGGGCCAATCAGGCCGATGATAAACATGCATGCGGCCGGCCCATAAAGAACCATCGAGACGACGTTGCTTTGATTCGCGTTGTCCCCGGGCATCGTTATCCCGTTGGCTTCGAAAATCGCATTGATGATGAGGTTGTAGGCAATTGAGAAAACCATGATCACCGCGTAGCCGATGAAACCCGCAACGTAGGCTTTCCAATTCTTGAAGGAAACCCCGACGCTTTTCCAATCCTTCCAAAGGAGGAGACCCATGGCAGCGAAAAGGAGGGGATAGGCGAAAGCGTAGGTCCAGAAAAGCCCCTTCCCGCTGCTTAAAAAGGCATTTTGATCGGAGGGCCTGACTATCAAAAGGACGATGAGCTCGACGAAGAAGACCAAAATGGATAATCCGAATAGGCCCAGGGCGATGAATCCGGCCTCTTTCAGGGGGTTGACGTGCAGGAAATTCTTGAAGCTCAGGGAACGCTTGTCCGGATTTTTCGCCCCGCAATTCGGGCAAGAAGTAAGAGTGGGGTCGCACTTGCACCCGCACTCTTGGCAAGTCCTTTTGCTGAAGTAGGTTTTTCGATTGAATTGCTGCTGGCCGTCCATGACGCGAGAAACTATATCACAGGGTGATAAAAAGCGGTTTACTAATTATTTTTGTACGTGCGCGCGCTTGCGCGAATCCCCTTTCTACCGCATAATTTTCGCATATGGATCCTTTACCTAAACCGGCTTGTCTTATCGATACGCAAAGCATACTCAAGTACGTAAATATCGGCTTGACTGTCCTTTTTATCCTCGTCCTTGGGGTGCTGGTGTTGGTCTTCCTAAGAGGCCTTCTGAGAGGCTGGAAATATGGCACCTACCGCTTGATTTTCTTCGCCATCATGGTGACCGTCGTTTTGGCTACCTTGGGGGCGCAGGCAAGCGCTCTAGGAGGAATGGATCTGACGAGATTTAGCCTCCCTAACCTGAACTTCACCCTCACGATCGATGGAACCGAGCACGCGATTTCCGTTAAATGGACGACTTTGCAAAGCAGTTTGGAGGATCTGATTATCCAAGTCGCCGAGGCCTTTGGCGCCAAAGCAAGCTATTCGGGGATGCTTTCTTACGCAAGTGTTCTTGCGACCTCGTTTATCAAGCTTTTGCTGATCTTCGTTTGGGGCGTCTTTCTTTCTACCTTCGGTTTACTTCTCATCCTGCTTTTTTGGCATATCCTCTTCAAACGCTTCACCCCCCTCGATAGAAGGAAGATTAAAAAGCTCCGCGTAATCTCTGCCTTTGAGGAGCTTCTTATCGGAGCGGCCTGCGTAGGAATGCTTCTTTCCCCTTTCACGAGCATCGC
This sequence comes from Lachnospiraceae bacterium, assembly GCA_963658395.1. Lineage (GTDB taxonomy): Bacteria > Bacillota_I > Bacilli_A > RFN20 > CAG-826 > Alloenteromonas. The sequence goes on from CAVKPZ010000097.1 coordinate 2,973, forward strand.
GAACTCGATGAACGGCAACTTCAAAATCGAGGATGAGCAGGCAAAGCAAAACGAGACCGTTTCGATGATAACCGACATCCTTGGCGTCTATGACCAAAGCGCTTTCGCGAAAACCTTCTTCTCCTGGAATTCGATGGATGGCTCGACTACTTTCGATCAGCAACTGATTTCCTTTTTGACCCAAAGCGAAGTGCAGGAAGTCAAAACCGACCTAGTCTCCGAGATATCCACGATCGCGGATATTTCTTCGAAAGTCATCAACGCCGGCCTTCTTTCCGCGAAAGGAAGCGAGGGCATCAAATGGTATCTGCTTCTTTCTTGCTCTTCCATCCCGGAAATCCTCTACGCCCTTTCCGAGACGACGCTTATTCAGTGCGCCCTGCCTTTCGCCGTAACTTTGGCCACTAATTTCGAAGCGGTCAAAAACGCTCTTGGCGAAGAGACGTGCGAATATCTTTCCTCCGATAAAGTCGATTGGACCAAGGCCATCCAATCCATGAGCCGCATTTACGAGAATATTCTCGAATCCGGCATCATCGACTGCGTTAAAAAAGACGTCGAATCCGCCATCCCGGAGTTCCAATGGACGCAGCTCCAATATGTCTTCTCCGGGAAAGACGCAAACGGGGACGAGCGCGATGCGAAAAAAGCCATGCACGCCATCAGCGAAGAAATCAAAGACTCGCAGCTTTTCTCCCACCTCATGGCGGGCCTTTTGAGCCAGCTTGGCAAAGCCGAGCTGGAGAAAGAAGAAAGAGCTGATATCTCGATTCTTGATTTCTTGCCTCTTGCAGAGGATGGAGAGAGCATCGATTACGATGCCCTGGTAAAACTGGATTATGCGAAGGAATTCAACCTCCTTTACGATACGATCTACTCCATCAACGAGAGATCCTCTCAAGTTGTCACGGATATCTTGAGTCTTTTGCAGGACCCTCCGTCGACAAAAGAGGATCGAACTGAGAAATATCGGAATCTTCTCGCCGAGACAGCCATTCACGTCTCTGACTACGTCGATCTTGTCGTGGGGGAAAGAGACCTTAGCGGAGAGCCCAAAGAAAATTCAGCGGACTGCTTGTTTGATTCCGTCTTCGTGGGCAATGCGCTTCCTTCTTTGATCCCTTTCATTGAGAAGACGTGCAGCTCCGCCATGGATATGAACCTAAAACTCGACGACACAAAAGACGATTTAAAGGAGCTCAAAGATTATAAGAGGGAGTTCGGCGCCGCTTTGGACTCCGTCGCTTCCTTCGCCCCCGATGAGGATTCGGCGGGCTACAAGTTCATCAAAGACGGCACGGGGATGGTCTACGATCCTGAAGGAAACCTTCTTTTCATCGAGCCGGAACTCGTTGAGGCCTTGCAAACGTCTTTGGAGGAGATGGACAAGTCCAAGATGATGAGTGAAGCCATGCCCCAGATTGCCGACAAATATTTCGAGGATTTCGAAAAGACCCTTTCCGAATACGGCGTTGAGCAGCTTGATTTCTACAACTCCAGCAACGACCCCGATTACAAATTCGGGAATGAACTTTCGAAGCTTTTAGACCTCGTCACCTATTCAGGCGACCTTATTTTGGCGCTAGGCCGCATCGGCGATTCCTCCACCCACTTAACGGCCACGATGCTCCTTGAAGAAAAAGATTCCCTCATCCGCATTCTTGACGTCTTCGCGGGTTCGAAAATTCTTAACCCGGAGATCGAAGGCAAGAAGAACGTGAACATCGCTTCCTTACTGAATCACGTGTTCTCTTCCGCTGGACTGGAGGATTTCAAACTGGAAACCGACGCGCTTGACGGGGTCATCTTAGCGAGCGAGCGCCTTCCGGACGGCACGATTGCGGTGGAGCACGAGAACGCCCTCATCGTAAGTGCAATTACCTCCGTCCCTCTTTCGGATCTGCTATCTTTAGGCAGCGCGAGCAATACGGAGATGCTCAAAACCCTTTCAAGAATGGACGTCAAAACCCTGTTTGAGAAAATCGGCAAATCCGAGGTCATGCGCTCGGTGGCAGGAGGCGCGATGGACAAGTACTTCACTTCCATGCTGGAAGCGGAAGAGGATAGCGGCATCACCTTCAAGAACCTTACCACCGAGGAGGATTGGAAAAACGAAGGGATCATCATCCAAAAAATCGTGAATCTTGCGACGAATGGCATCGACATCAGCGAGTTCGACATCAACGACGTCTCCCCTGCGTTGATGAAAGAGCTATTCGCAAATCTGGCCAACAGCGGCATCTTCAACAAGAAGCTAGAGGATGGGAGCGTCGACTACAGATTCCCGGAATTCTTCTCCTCAAAGGTCCTGGGGATGCTCGATGATACCTCGATCTCTTATTTCGCAAACAAAGGGGTCACCGACCTCACCGCCAGCGCCGATCTTGCCGAGAGAAAGGAAAAATGCTCTCAATTCAGGGAGAGCTGCCTCGCTTTAACGACCGCGGACGAATGGACGGAAGAAGGAGGGGAGATCGAGCTCTTCTCCAAAGTTCTAAGCGATGTGCGGTCTTTAGGGGGCTTCTCCTCTCTTTCTTCCTTCTCAAAAGACAATCTGCTTTTGCTTCGCGACTTGCTCGACCATCTGGCGGACTCCGAAGCCTTCGGACAGGTGCTCATTGCGAATGCCTTGACCAAGTCTTTGGATAGCCTCTCCTCCTCTCTTTCTTCCTCTTCCTTTGATCTCTCTTTGGCTAACCCCGAGGTCTTCTTCGATCTGGATAAGGCGGAAAGAAAGGAACAGGCCGGCTATCTCTGCGACGTCATGGATACCCTTTATGATGGGAATTATGGCTTGCTGGACGAAAATGGTGAATTCCAAGACGACAAGATGAGCATCGAAAAGATCAACGTCGATTATTGCTTGCGGCCTTTGCTGGAAGACATCTCTTCTTCCAAAGTTTTCAACACGAAGAAAGAAGGGAAGGACGAGACGCTTCTAAAAAGCTTCTTTAAGACGGTTCTTGTCGAATCGAACCTCTATGGCGAAGGGCTTGAGAAAACAAGCGAGATCAGCCATGAGCACGCTCCTGGAGTCACCATTTCCTCAATCGTCGACGGAATCGCTGACATGGATGGTGAAATCGCTTCCTTCTGCGACACCATGAAAATCGTGCAGGATAGCGGTTTTCTTTCCGGCTCTTCCCTCAGCCTTTCTTCCCTGGACTCTTCTGACTTAGACAGTGTGACCGCTTTGCTTGAAACAATCAATTCGAGCAATTTGCTTTATCGCGCCCTCCCCATCCAAATCGAGAAGGCCGTCAAAGGTATCTCAGGTTTGCCTTCCTCTTTCCAAGAAAGTCTTGAACTATGCGATCCTTTCACGATGGCGACGGGGTCGGACTACGGGCGCTACGAGGATTCTGAAATCACTTGCCTCGCCGCTTTGCTTACGAGCGTCACGGATTACTCTGATCTTGGCTCCGCCTCGGTCTCAGAGCTGGCGAAACTTGATTTAAGCAAGACCTTGTCCCCCCTTTATGCCTCGCGGGTGTTCAACGGCACCGCATCTGGCACAGGCGATAAAGAAGGGCTCACTTCCGCTCAGGCTTTCGTCATGGACATCCTTGCCCAGATGGGCTTAGAGGATGAATTGGTTTGCTCCGCTTCCTCTCCAAAGGATTTGAAATTCGAGACAACTGCGCCAGCGGCGAAATACAGATATCTTGTTTCTTCGACCTTAGGCATAGGCGAAGCCGGGAATTTCACGAAATACACGCTCGAAAAACAGCAGTCCAATGCCTTCTATGAGGTCCTTGGCCAAGGAGAAGGGGGGCTTTCTAAACTCCTCTCGAATTTGAGCGAGCATTCTTTGACCGACCTCCTTGAAAGCGGGAATATCGACTTCAAGAGCCTCACCAAATCTAGTTCGACACTTTCCTCGCTTCTTAAAGACCTCTCTCGTTGCGCTTTGCTTAAAGACGTCCCCATCAACG
>CAVKPZ010000098.1:0-6811 GCA_963658395.1 Lachnospiraceae bacterium
AGGAACTTTTAAGTACGAATATTTGGTGAAGACGCTGGAATCCTTTAATTATATAGATGAGGAGCATGGCGTTATGGAATTATCCGATCTCAAAAGAATTGTTTCTGGCGTCCTCGATAAATACGAGGTCAACTTTTGTTATCTTTTTGGCTCCTATGCCAAAGGAAAAGCAAAAGGGATCAGCGATGTTGATTTGATTATTGATACCGACATTACTGGTCTTGCTTTCTTTGGGCTGGTCGAAGAACTAAGGACTTCCCTTCACAAAAAAGTCGACCTCTTGAAAATCAACCAATTGGATGGGAACCAAACCCTGCTTCGGAACGTTCTGAAAGAAGGGATAAAAATCTATGGATGACTTGAAGAATTCCTATTATTACTTAGGCAGAATTCTAGAGGATTTGAAATTTGTTGATTCACATATGAGGGGTAAGAGTTACACGGATTTTGCCGCGAATGATTTGCTGGTCTGTTCCGTGTGTTTCAAATTCGTGCAGGTGTCTGAAAACGCTAGGAATCTTCCGGAGAGCGCTTGACGGCGTAGTCTTGGAAGCTTTGGCTGCTGTTGAGTTTAATGGTTTTGCCCTTTTGCGAAGGCGAAAAACCATGAAAGTGCTTTTCGGAGCAAGTCATTATTCAGCTTCGTTTGGATATGCTCGGCTTGCTTTTTGACCACTCTTTTTGGATCGGATCTCCTGAAGCCTTATGATAAATCGATAAATCGCTAAACGGGCGAAGACCCTTGAAAAGGGAATTTCATTTGGCTAGGCTCATGGCGGAAGCGAAAGTCTTCCAGGAAAGGAGTCTGCTACATGATTAATGTTTTAGCAGGTGGTATCGGAGATAATTTGGCGACCGCAATGTCCAACACGACCCTTTGGACCAACATCGCGAAGACCGTTATCTTCATTCTTTTAGGCTTCTTCTTCACTAAGAAAAAGCTTTTGCCCGCAGAGACCGGGAAGGTTCTCACGAAGTTTGTCATGGCCGTTTGCTTGCCTTGCCTTGCGTTCTGTTCGTTCATGAAAGAATTCACGGTGACTGAAGGCGTCGGCGCAATCGTCAACTTCGTTGGAGGGTTCGTTTTCTACATCCTCTTCATCTTCCTCGGGAAGCTCATCTTCCTTTGGGTCAAAGACAAGCAGAAGAGAGACGTCCTTGCCGTGCTCTTCGCTTTCGGCTCGACGACGTTCTTTGCCTATCCTCTCGTCACCGCGATCTATGGCAAGACCGCAGGCAACTATTTCAACATCATGAACGTCGCTTACCGCGTCTTCCTTTATAGCTACGCCTATATGGTTGTCTCTGGCGTCTCGTTCAAGAAAAGCGGAGAGGACACGGAGGGTCAGGTTTCCGCGGACTCCTCTAGCATGTCCTTGAAGTCGATTTTGAAGAAAGTCTTCCTCAACCCGATTCTCATCGCGACTTTCGCCGGTCTCCTTCTCTGGGTTCTGCAAGCCATCCCCGGATCTGCCATGGTGCGCACGGATTGGCTTACCACGAATTCTTCGGATAAATATGTCGCTTTCTGGCGCTTCGACGTCACGCTCCCTTGGATCTATCAGGCCGCGAACACTCTCGGTGGGCTTAGCTCCACGATCATCCTCTTCGCAATCGGCTGCACCCTGGGGAAAGGGAACGTCAAAGACGCCGTCACCGATCCCTACGCCTGGATTTGGACCGCGATCAAAGTCATCGCCGCCCCGGCCATTGTTCTCGCCATCCTCTTTGGAGTCGAGGCGATTTCGAAAGCGGCTGGTTATGCCGAGCTCATCACCATCGAGACCGTTCAATCCTCTGTCTTCACTTGGCTTGTTCCCCCGGCGACTGTCGCCGTTGGCTATTGCTTGGCCTTCGATAAAGAGAAAGAGATGGCCTCCCATATCTCGCTGGTCTCCACGTTCGGGGCCGTCATTGGAGTGGTGCTTTGGGTCATCGTCTTGGTCGTCGTCGAATCCTCGGGCTTCTTCCCTAGCCTCGCTTAAAGGAGTTACTAAAAATGGAAAAGAAAATCATCTGCTTCGGCTGCCGCGGCTACGAGCTTCCTTATTTCGAAAAGCTCGGCAAGCAATACGGTTATGAGCTCATCACCCGCCCCGAATACCTCAACAACGACAACGTTGAGCTCGCCTATGGCTATCCGATCGTCATGGTGAGGGGCAACTGCAACGTCGATGCCGCCCACATGAAAGAGCTTGCCTCTCGTGGGCTTAAGTATTACTTGACCCGCACCGCGGGCTATAACCACGTCGATGTGAAGGCCTGCAAAGAGCTCGGCATCGAGACCGCTTTCGTCCCCGGCTATTCTCCTAACGCCATCTCTGAGCTTGCCCTCACCTTGTCGCTTACCCTCCTCCGCCACGTCCAATACACCGCCGACCTTACTTCCAAAGGAAAATTCAAGGTCACCGACACGATGTTCTCGAAAGAGATCCGCGACTGCACGGTCGGCATTCTTGGCTGCGGCAGGATCGGCCGCACGACCGCTGGCCTCTATAAAGGCTTAGGCGCCAAAGTCATCGGCTACGATGTCTTCGTCTCCCCCTCTTGTAACGGCCTCATCGAAATGAAGAAGACCCCGGATGAGGTCTTCGAGGAAGCCGACGTCATCGTCTGCCACATGGCTTACGTCAAAGGGTCGAACGACAAGTTCATCTCCAAAGAATTGATTGGCAAGATGAAGAAGAGCGCAATCCTCGTCAATGTCGCTAGAGGCGAAGTCATGGATAACATGGCGGCCCTTGAGGCAGTCAAAGACGGCAAAATCGCCGGGCTTGGCCTAGACGTCATCGATAACGAGAAAACCTTGTTCAACCACGAGTTTGAAAACGGGAAGGTCGATAACCCCGAGCACGCCCTCGCCCTCTCGCTTTATCCAAGCGTCCTCATCACCCCGCACGTTGGCTCAGCCACCGAGCACGCCTTGATCGATATGATCGAAGTCTCGCTCCAAAACATGGACGAATATCTCGCCACCGGTAAGTGCAAGAATTCCCTCATCAAGTGAGACGCGAGTAAAAACGAGCCCGTTCCCACCCTATTTTTGTTTTTCATTGCTATTTTCCTTAAATCATTAGCGTCTATGAGGATATGACCTACGCTCTTCTTATCCATGAGCGCATCCGTTATGCCTCTTCTTTTCCTTGGCGCCGCCATTATCCTCTAGATCCTTTTTTACCATCGCCCAAATTTGCAAGCTCACCGAAAAGGGCAACAACCGTATCCTTTCCTTCTTTAGCCTTGTTTGTCTTTTAGTCATCGTGAGCCATTTCCTTAACAAAGCGATATACGCCAAGATTTTTAGTGAGGAATCGTTGCCTCTATGGATGGGGCTAAAAAACCACGCCAACAGTAAGAACATTTTCGGCGCGCTCATTTTATTCGGAATACTGGCGAGATCTAGCTGTCCACCTTCGATAAGAAATGGTGGAGGATCCGCTCCTTCTTTATTGGTTAGCAAGCATCATCATTGTCCTTTTGAAGGCTTCCATTGTCTGCGAGGCCTTCGCTTTCTTCGTTTCCGTCTCCCCTATGGCTTCATTAGGCTATTCATCGAGAGAAGTAAATGGTGGGTGTTTCTCCTGTTCGTCGCCTATATCGCCCCTAACGCCTTCAAAAGCAGGGAAGCTCAAAGACTTTGTTGGATTGACTATAACTGTTAACGGTGATAGACTTTTGTCATGGAGATCAAGGAATACATCAAGAATAGCGGGGCATCGGTCTATGCTCTTTCTAAGGAGAGTGGGATACCATACACGACGCTCTTTAGCCTTTCCCGAGGGAAAAGCGACGTCATGGAGTGCCGGGTCGGAACGCTGATGAGGCTTTCGGAAGCCCTCGGCGTGCCTTTGATGGCCATCATTGAGGGGAGTCTTGCAAAACACAATTACATCAACGATTCGGTTGTTTTAAATGTATCAAAGCTTCCCGCCTTTCTCCGCAATTCCATAAGTGAGCTGGAGATTCTTGACGCCAATAAGGATTCAGCTTTTTTTGCCGCGGCGGACACGATGCTCCTGGCTACGGACAGGCTCCATAAGTCCGGAATGATAGACAATGACACATACCGCAAGCTGTACGAGAAATACCTTTCTGGAGAATAAATAGATGAAGCTGTTTGATTTAGACGCCTGCCCATATAGCGGTCGAAATGGCTCTTATGGAGGCGCAGCCGGGGACAAAGACGGTGTGTTGATAGACGGCGAGCCATGGATTTTGAAGTATCCGAGGCCCAATCTCGGAATGGACAAGATCGAGCGGTTGGCCCCTTTTTCTCTCACGCCGCTTTCCGAATACCTTGCTAGTCATATCTATGGCATCTTGGGCTTTGATGTCCATGAAACCATCTTAGGAAAGAGGAATGGCTTCTTGGTGGTCGCCTGCAAGGATTTTTGCAAAGGAAATTCGAGGCTTTTCGAGATGAGAACGGTTAAAAACGTCCACATCGTCGAGCTGAACGAAAAATACGGCGTTGAGCTTCACGAGACCGGCGACGATTTTATGATTGATTTGCGCGAGCTTTTCGTCCACTTTGCTTTAAACCCCGAATTAAAAGAGTTGCCTGGCGTTTCCAGAAGGTTTTGGGATCAGGTCGTCATAGATGGGCTTCTCGCTAACAATGATCGCAACAACGGAAACTGGGGAATCCTCGCTAACAGTGGCGGAAGGAAACTTGCTCCTATTTTTGACAACGGCGCCTCCTTCTACTCAAAGAAAAGCGAGGCGGCGATCGCTTCCTTCCTTGCTCATTCCGAATCGGACAGGAGGCGCGATGAGTCTAATGTGGTTCTGCCCTATACGCTTGACGGCAAACACCATCTCAATTATCGGGCCGCCTTGAGGTTGAGTTCCGTTGACATAGGGGAAACGCAGGCTTCGGTCCTGACTGAATCCATAAAGGAAAATGCAAAGAAGGTCGCCTCTAAGATGGGCGAGATCGAGGCGCTCTTCTATTCATTCCCCAATGTTGAAAATGGAATAGAAATTCTATCTGATTCGAGAAAGAGTTATTACCTTGAGTCATTTAAGGTTCGATTCGAGGATTTGCTTCTTCCTTCCGCTCGGAGCCGGAACTAGGTTTGTTATTTATTAGAGACCCGCTTGATGGGCTTAAACCGGTTGCGATGAGGAACAATGGCGTGGATTTTAAGTAGAGCCTAACGTGAGTATGGTCACCGACATAATCTCATTCTTCGAAGAATGAATGTAATTTGTGAGAGAAATTTATAAAGATTCACCATGCATAAGGCTCATGAAACCGCAAGACGATGACTAGAAGATGTTTTAGGTCGTGGCCGGTTTTCGAATGCGCAGTTTTAGGTATTCTTCACGAACAGGGGAAGGTCGATTATAGAATAGTCTACGAAATCATAATGAATGATCTTCCTCATTTGATGACGGCATTAGAAAAGATAAGCGCGATTTTATAGACGGATGAGCCTAATAGAATAAAAAGCGGCGATTCGGCCCCTATTTCTTCTTTTTGTTATGGACGCATTGATTTTGTTCTTATTTGCAACGAAGTGTCCAGGATGATTTATATATCGGCCTTTTGATTTCATCCCATATTCTAGACATAACGCAAACAGACATTAATTTACGTAAATCCCTTATGGCGGTTCGTAAAAACCGTCGTAGCAATAGTTTCTTATTACCCAACAATTTGCTTCATTTTCTATCTTTTTGAAGATAAAAGAATGTCTTTTGCCTTTCGATTTCTTTTCTCAATTCTTCTTCGCTGGGCAGATAAGTTTTATACTTGGCGGCATATAGTTGATTGCTTACGTGAAGGGAGGAGTATCTAGCTACATCTTCATCGGTATCAGAACACAGCAATATACCGATTGTTGGATTATCTTCTTCTTGCTTTTCGCTCTCATCATACATTTGGACGTACATATCCATTTGACCAACATCTTGATGCTTTAATTTTCCTGTCTTTAAATCAATAAGGACGAAGCATTTCAAAATGAAATTATAAAATACCAGATCGATGAAATAGTCTTCCTTTTCGGTATGGATTCTTTTTTGCGACGCCACAAAAGCGTAGCCTTTCCCAAGCTCCATCAAAAACTTTTTTAAATTTTGTATTAGGCATTTTTCCAAATCCTTTTCAAGATAATCATTGTTTTCTGGGATATTCAAAAATTCTAGAACCGCGGGGTTTTTAATGAATTCCAGCTTTTCATCATCCAAACCATCGTCCGCTACTTTAAGCATTTCTTTCTCTAATAAATCTTTCTTCTGCGATTTCAATATGCGGTAGTAGTATTGCGTTGAAACGTTTCTTTGAAGGGTTCTTACGCTCCAAGATTGCTTTAAGGCCTCGTTCTCGTACCAAAGCCTAGCGGCGTCATCATTAACCTGAAGCAATATTAAGTAGTGCGACCATGATAAATAAGATTTTGCAGACGCCGTTTGCAAAATGTTCGGATAGGTCTTATAAAACTCAAGAAAACTGTATAAATTGCGTTCAGAAAAGCCTTTCTGGTATTTTTCGGTCAACTTTTTTGACAGGCTTTTTATGATTTCCAAGCCATAGTTCTCTCTTCTGCTATCTTTCAGTTCCTCGTCACTGATTCTTTTGCCGATTAACCAGTTTCTTTGTATCAAAATGAAGTTGACCGATCGATAAGCGATGCGAGTGGATTTTTCAATTAAGTTCGAGATGTCGCTGTAAATATCGTGAGCAAGACCATAGGCGGGTAATTTTGACAGTAGAGCATCGGCCTCGTCGATCCGTTCTTTTAATGCTTCGTAAGTGTCAATTGGGTTGGAAAAGCCGCGTGAAAATCGCGGCTTTTCCAACCTT
>CAVKPZ010000099.1:0-6784 GCA_963658395.1 Lachnospiraceae bacterium
TTCGCGGAGAGAATAAGTCACAAGGGATTTTTCCCTTCGCTTAGCCATCTCATCCTTGGCAACCGACGACATGACGGTGTCGAACATCACCCTCGCAGAGGAATATCACAAAGCAAGCAAAGTTTTTGCGCTAAGCGAAGAGGATCGCAAAAGGTTGTATTTGAATGCTGTTGATATGGCGTTTCTAGACACAGAAAAAAAGGCATTTTTGCGGGATTTAGTTTTTAAAAAACTACAAAAAACCACCGAGGAGTTCTAGCTTTTTTTGGAGGAATCTTCTTCGGACGAAGAACTTTCCTTTTCTTGGTCTTGCCGTTCTTTCTCTTCGATTTTCTTTTTGAGGTCGTCAATATACTTCTGGATGTTTTCCCTATTCTCTCTTTGGGAAGCGTCTTCTACGGGGGCCTGTTCCAGAGCGGCTTCGGCTTCGCGGAGAGAATAAGTCACAAGGGATTTTTCCCTTCGCTTAGCCATCTCATCCATCGCATAAAAGAAATAAGGGAGGTAGGGCGAGAGCAAGAGACACGCCCCGATGAAGCCGAAGGCAAGCGCGTAAGTCGAGCTGCCCATGCAAAGCATCCCTAAGCTCGCGCCAAGGGCATAGCCGGCTGCATAAAGAAGGATGGCTAGCCAATTCGCGCCATAATACTCTTTGAAGAAGCCCTTTCTCTCCTCGCGGAAAAAATCAGAGAAAATAGCGTTCGCAGCCCTTGCAGGCACCGCGCCCAAGAAAGAGCGGACGTAGGTGTTGAACGTGTTCTTGCCGATTTCATGGAAGAACCAGTAACCAGCGAAAAAGAAGGAAACCACCACTACCCAAGAACAGTAATTCAAAAGGGGCTCGGAGGAAGACAAAGCCTCGTAAAGTTTTTGAACCGTTGTCTCAGGCTGCTGAGCCAATATCGAAAAAGAAGCGATGGCCTCTTGAAAGGAAGAGGAAACCGCATAAAAAAGATAGAACAAAGCGAAGCTGCTCACCAAAGCCGCGAGGGCCAAAACCAGCAACGCCTTCACTAGCGATAGCCAAAAACGATACACCCCAAAATAAAAGGTGTAATAAAGCTTGAAGCCAGCAAAACTCTCTTTGCTCGAGGGCGCGCCTTCTTTTTTGGGGCGAAGCACCAAGAGCTGCATCGAAAGCAACGCGGGAAGGCCAATCACCAAAATCGCGGTCAAAGAAAAATCCACTCCAAGAATAGCCAAAGCAAAGCAAGAGCCAAACATCAGAAAGAACGTCAAAGATAGAAGCAAAGAATCGCCAATGCTTTTCTTATAACGGCCAAAGGCTATCGAACGTATCGTTTCAGTCTTCTTTTCCATGGAGATTCAATTGGGCGATGTCTTTCGCAGCCACCCCCAAAGCCCTCGGATCCATCGGCTCAATGGGGAGGGATTCCTTTTCGTTGATGAAGGAGGCGAAGTTCTTAAGAGAGACGACAAAATTGTTCGTCGAGGAGACCTCATAATTTGAAATGAGGCAATCGTTGTTGACAAGCACCACGGATATGAAGAGCTTTTTGTCCAAACCCGTCATCAAGGACATCCTATCCACGCGTGCTTCATTGACTTTAAGGGGATTGGGGATAATCGCCCCTTTTTTGTTCTTTTTGGAGTAGAACACCCAGCTTTGGTCGTTTTCTTTTGCCCTAATCGCGCCATCATAGTAACGATCGCGAATGCAATAGATGAATTTATCGCCGATCAGAATATGATCAATGTGAAATTCCTCTTCATCCGCGGTTTTGTTCTTGAAGGAATTGATGAGATAAAAATCCTGATCCAAGGCAATGCGGTAGATGCGCTTGTAATACATGTAAATGGTGTTCCTTTTGAAAAGAGAACGTTGGATTGAGGGGTAAAACAAAAGCGTTAAGAAAAGAAGGAAGGCAAGAGAAGCCGATACAATGAAAATTGAAAGTTCAACTTCGTAAGACATCTCAGTAAGCTGAAGCAACCTCCACTGCCATTTCAATCATGTCCAGAAGTTTCTCCTGGCGATCATCAGAAGACATCGGAGCCTCCCCAAGGAAAGAATCAGAAACCGTCAAAATCGTAAGAGCCTTCTTGTGAAGTTTGGCGGCAATGCAATATAAGGCATAAGATTCCATTTCAACGCCAAGCACGCCCATCTCGGCCCACTTTTTCCAAAGTTCAGGGCTTGCGCTATAGAAGTGGTCAGCAGCCAAAATATTGCCTACGTGCATTTTCTTGCCGAGTCTCTTGCCCGTTTCATAAGCGCTAAGGAGCAACGGGAAATCGGCAATAGCACTGAAAGTGCCTCCCTTAAGATCGTATTCGTCCATCCAATTCGAATCCGTGCAGGCACCTTCGGCGAGGATGACGTCGCCGACTTTCACGTTTTCTTGATAAGAGCCGCAGGTTCCGATGCGAATAATTGCCTCAACGTCATATTGGCTATAAAGCTCCGTGGAGTAAATGCCGATGCTTGGCTGCCCCATCCCAGAAGCCATAACCGAGATCTCCTTGCCGCTTTTGGTTTTGCCGGTGTAGCCATAAACGTTGCGAACGCTTGTGACTAGGCGCGGTTCAATCAAAAAATTATCCGCGATGAGTTTTGCCCTAAGCGGATCGCCGGGCATTAAGACGATTTTCGCGAAATCGCCTTTTGAAGCGGAATTGTGTGGGGTAGGCATTGTGTTTTCCTCCTTCAGTTAGCTTGCTCTTCTATTTTCTTGGGAGTCTCGACGAGATTCATGTAGTCCTCAAACACGCTGAGGAACTCATCGGGGTTCACGGCTCGGAGCTCGCCTTCATAAGCGATGGAAATGCGCCCGGTCTCTTCTGAGACCACGACCGTAACGGCGTCGGCGGATTCGCTGATGCCAATCGCCGCGCGGTGACGGGAGCCGAATTTTCCCGTGAGAGGACGGGTGGTCGGAGTGTAATAGACGCTGGCGGCGACAATCATGTCGTTACGGATGATGACCGCCCCGTCATGAAGTCTGGTGCCAGGATAAAATATCGTCTGGAGAAGTTCGGAAGAAACCGGGGCATCGATTCGGGTGCCGGATTTCATGACTTCATCAAGCGAATCGCGTTTCTCAAAGGTAATGATGGCCCCGACTTTTTGCTTGCTCATCCTCGTTACGGCATCGAGGACCTTGCGGTAGACTGCGTCGCGGTCAAACAAGGCTTCAGGATGATTTTTCTTGCGGCTAAAAAAGTTAATACGATTGGCTTTGCCGACCATATTATTGGCAATAAACTCACGGTTTTCATTGGGATTGGCGAGGTAGAAGATGATCATCTCACCAAGCAAGGCGGCAAGAGCCATATACATGGGGACGTCAAGGCTGAACCCCCAGAAGAGAAGAATCGCCATTTCCGTCCCATAAAAGCAGATCCTGCTAAGTGTCCGGCGGAAAAAGAACCAAACGGCAATTCCAGTTCCCAAAAGCATGAGAGTGAGAAAAATAAAACTAATGTAATTGATCGGCTGAGAAAATTGTTCGAATCTGTACTCGCTCATAAAACTCTCCGCGCAAAAAAATGCGCCTCCGGAAGTATAGCAAGCGGAAAACAAAGAAAAAACCTTTTGCGCGCGTATACGTGAAAGATTTTGGAGGAAAATTAAGGAAATCAGGGCAAAATGGATTTCTTAATGGCCCGATCGGCCCCTTCATAGAACACCGCAAGGGTGCCAGGCCCAACGTGGGCGCCAGTGATGAGGTCATAGAAATAGACCTCGACGTCTTTGAATCCCTTGGTCAAAAGGGAAGCCCTCATCTCGGAGGCCTCTTCAGGAGCATCACAATGGGTGATAAAGATTTTCTTGGTTTTGTCGGTTACGTACTCTTCGACTTGCGCGAGCAGTTTTTTTATAGCGCTTTTGCGGCCAATTGTCTTTTGGGTAACGGTGATTTTTCCTTCCTCGGAGCCATAGAGCAGCGGCTTGATCATGAGCATGTTGCCTATGGTTGCATTCAGCTTTGATATTCTCCCCGTAGCGGCGAGGTATTTGAGACTGTCGACCGTAAACTCGCTGCGAACTTTCATCACGTATGCGTCCACCTCTTTCAGCAAGTCTTCCAAAGAATAATTGAGCTTTGCAAGGCTTTCGGCATATAGAGCTATCATCCCTTCTCCGAAGCCCGCGGTCTTGCTGTCGATAACGCCCACGACAAGGGAGCCCTTCTCTTTGTTGACCGTATCGGCGATAAGCTTCGCGCTTTGATAGGTGCCAGAAATGCCATGAGACAGCGTTATAAAAACAACTTGATTGCCTTTATCGATCTCCTTGCGAATCTCTTCTTCCATCAATCCCGGGCTAGGCAAAGAAGTTTTCACGACGGCCCCCGCGCGCATTTTGTCGTAAAACTCATGGGAGAAAGCCTCTGCGTCAAAGGATGAGTCGTAGCAAAGGTATTCCTTGTCTCCGATTCTCAAAGGCATCGGAATAACGCGTATTGAGGATTCTTTCTCATTTAAGAAAGATGAGAACAAGTTGCTGCCAGCATCAGTGAAGATAGAAATCGCCATAGGGAACACCTCCAAAAAGCAAACTCTTGTTTTGCTTTACAACGTATTCTAGTTTTCTTTACTAGGTCAATCAATAGTAAATATGCGGTTGGAACTTTTTGGCAAAAGACGGACAAAAAAGCCCGGCATTTGAGAGCCGAGCCCATAATCGTTGGAGCACCCCGCGGGAATCGAACCCGTATATCCAGCTTGGGAAGCTAGTGTTCTACCACTAAACTAGGGATGCATCTCGCCTTGCGGCGAAATTTATTATACGAAGCAAGGCAGACTTGTCTACTCTTTCTTTTTGTTTTGTGCCTTCAAAGCGCGCCTTTCCGCGGATAGTTTCTGAGCGTAAGCGATGGCTTGCTCGCGGGTTTCGAAAACCTTAACTTGCCCATCCACGGAAACCCTCCAAGGACGGCTTTTCGCTCCGGAGGAAGCGAGGTTTCTAGAAGAGGCAAGGCGAGGAAGAGGCTTTGGGGAGCAAGCCTTCTTGGCGGAAGAAAGGCCAGGATAAGGAGTCTCGGGCTTCTTGTCTCCAACCGGTTTTTCTTTGCTTTCCTCTTTGATCGCGTTAGCGTTGATTTCCTCTTTCATCTCAACTTTGGCTTCAACGGTTTTGCCTTCTTCTTCAAGGCGCTTGTTCTCGTCTTGCTCAACGAGGTTCAAAAGTTTAAAGAAGCGGCAGAAGACGAGGAAGGGGCCAATGAGGATGTAAACGCCAAAGAGCAGCCAGCAAGCGACGAAGGCCTTGCTGATCCTGGTGGAAGTGACTTTCCTTTCTAACGCGGCAATCTGGATTTTCTCCGCCATTCTAGCGAGCCAGACAATTGGCACAATCCCATAGGTGATCAAGCCAAGGACGTAGGCCCAAAAGAAGGGCATTTGCTTTTTGACTCCGCTATTGGCGGTGAGTTCATTCACCTCCGTTCTCACGTGGCTCAACACGACAATGGGGTAAATCCCAAGGGTGAGGATTCCAAGAAAGACGAAGGCAACGCCTGAACGCTTACAATGTTTATACTTCATGGGTTTTATCTTCTCCTTTTTCGAAATGATACGCCTTGCAGGCGAAAAGCAAAGAAAAACCACGGGCTGGTCCGTGGTCAATTCTCGCGTGGTGGGTGCTACAGGGATCGAACCTGTGACCTCCTGTACGTCAAACAGGTGCTCTCCCAGCTGAGCTAAACACCCATGAGTTCCTGCGAGGCCGCTTAACGGCTTGCTTATTATAGGAAGGTCCCCTAGATGGTGCAAGAAGCAATTTTGGAATTTTTCAGACGTTTGAAAAGTCCATTTTTTCTTGATGGCAACGAAAGAAAATAAATTTCTGATTCAAAAGCAAAACGCTTATTTCTGAGCTTTGCTTTCATGATAGGCCGCAAGCGCATTGGGGATTTCAATGAACGGTTTGGTCACTTCATCAATCGGATCTTTGCAATCGTTATCAAGCCAATTAATCAGCACGTTGAACAAAGCCCCTGCGGTGAACAGAGCGTAGTAGCGATCGAGCTTCACGGGGAGATTCTCCGTGAATTCCTTGGAGAGAAAGGCAAGCAATTCCGTCTCCAAATGCGCACTGCGAATTGCCTTGTTGGCTTCTAGATTAGTCTTGAAGAAAATGAAGAGGTTCAAAACCATGATCTCGTTGTTTATCGCGCCGCCCGGGAAGGAGTTTTGGGCCAAAAATCTTTCTTTGGTCTCTTTGAAATAGCGAATCAAGACCTCCTCCTTGCTAGAGAAATGACGGTAATAGGTCACGCGGCTAAGCCCGGCCTTTGCGACGATGTCGGTGATTGAGATCTTGCTGTACTCCTCAGTTTTCATAAGGTCGAGGAGGGCGTTGGTGATGGCACCTGTAACATTCTTCATAATCGTTTCCTTTCATTTTGGATGAACAAAAGAATTATAGGACTCTTGAAAGAGAAAACAAACATTTTGCATTGTTTCGTATCATTTTATGCATTTAGAAGATATTTCCTATATATTTTGTTATCAAGCGAGGCACTTAATGAATATTCATAAGGCAAACTGTTAGTGACCGCCGAAGTTCATAAATAAAAAGAGCCTGAAGGTTTCACTGCCATTCAGGCTTGAGATTTCAATGGTGCCGACAGCGGGAATCGAACCTGCGACCTATTCATTACGAGTGAATTGCTCTACCAACTGAGCCATGTCGGCGCGAGTAATAATATAGACATTCCCCCTCGCTTCATCAAGAAAAAACGTTTTTTGCCGAATTTTCAGCGTAAGTTGCCAAAGTGATTTCCGTTTTTAAGCGGCGAACTGCATTTTAGTTTGG
>CAVKPZ010000100.1:0-6774 GCA_963658395.1 Lachnospiraceae bacterium
CCGTTCCTCCGTATTCATCTTTGACGATGGCAAGATGAATATGGGATTTCTTCATTAAGCGGAGGATTGCGGAGATTTCCATCGTGCGTGGCACAGACAAAGTCGGGCGGATAAGCTCGTCTATAGAAAGATCGTCATCCGAAAGCATCGCCCGAAGCAGGGATTTCACGGGGATATAACCGATTATATGGTCATAATCATGCCGGTAAACAGGAATGCGGGAATGGCGGAATGCGCCCTCTAGTTTTACATATGCATTGAGATTCTCTTCCGCTGAGATTCCCTCAATTTTCATGCGTGGCGTCATGATTTCATAGGCGGAAGTGTCCTTGAATTCAATGGAATTAGAAAGGAGTTCGCGCGATTTCGAGTCGATGATACCCTCTCGATTGATGGCAAGCACCATCTCTTGAAGCTCCTCGTCGCTAGGCCCCTCATTTCCATCCGCGTTAGCCTCCAAAACCGGGCGGGTGAGCATGGTCGCGAACTTCTTTGCGATGAAGACAATGGGGAAAAAGATAATGCGAAGGAAAGCGAGAGGATAGGCGAAAAAAAGAGCCAGGGGGCGGGAATAGGTGCGGCCGATGATCTTTGGGAGAATCTCTCCAAAGGTAAGAATCAGGATAAGCATGATGATGGATACAAGAAGAGAAACGACTTCTTGATCCCAGCCATATTGCTCGGCAAGCTTAAGGGCAAGCAAAGTACCAATGGAGGAAGCGAGGATGTTCACCACCGAGTTTCCAAACAAAGGAGCGATAATCGTCTCTTCGTAGTTGGAAGCGAAATAATAGGCTTTTGCGGCCCTTTTCGATTTTTTGGAGTTTTCTTTAAGGGTTGGCAAAGAAGCGCAGGAATAAGCCATGTCGATGCAAGAGAAAATCGCGCTGAAGCAAAGCAAGATAAAGATTAGGCAGCAATAGATGATGATCAGCGCGTAATTCATGCTTGCTCCTTTCTAGGCTCGGCGATTTTTCCCACGAGTTCTTCTAGGCAATCCTCCATGGTGACCATGCCCAAAACATCGTCGCCTTTTTTGACGATTGCAATTTGGGTCTTCCTGTCGCGGAAGCCGGCGACGAGGTCGTCGATTTTGACGGAGGGGGAAACAAAATAAGGCTTCTCGAGCATTGAGACGCAATTGACCTTGGGGTTCTTGAAATAAGCGCTTAAGAAACGTTTCACGACCAAAACGCCGACGATTTTGTTCCTGTCTTGAACATAGCAAGGGAGACGTGAGAATTCCGTCTTCTTGATGATCTCGACGAGCTTCTCATTCGTCAAGCCTTGAAGATTCACCATCACCATTTTGTTTTTCGAAGTCAGCACCTCCTTGACAGAAGTGTCATCGAAATCCAAGGAAGCCTGAATGATGTCAGACTCGTTAGCTTCCAGCTCGCCCTGATCCTCCGCCTCTTCCACCGCGGAAGCAAAATCAGCCTCCGTGAGCTCCGGCGTGGGCTTGGCACGGAAAATCTTCTTCGCAAGGAAAGATACAAGACGGAAGAATAATCCAAGAGGGTAAAAAAGGATGAAGAAAAATGTAAGGGGATATACGGTGATTTTCACAACCGCATTCGGGGCTCCTTTGCCTAGATATTTCGGAATCGTGTCCCCAAAGAGGAAAGACAAAAAGCCCATAACGATGGAGATAAGGAGCGAGGAGAGGTTCTCATTCCAGTCTGGTAGCCACTTCAGAAACAGGGTGGTTGAAAGAACCGAGATCGCAATTGAAGCCACGTTATTGCCAATCAAAACGGTTACCAAGGTGGAATCGAAATGATCGTATAGCCAAACGATTAGCTTGGCGGTTTTTGACCCTTCGTCTGCTTTGACCTTAAAGCGATATTTATTAAGCGAGGCGAATGCCGTCTCCGTCATGGAGAAGAAAGCCCCGAAGACGAACGCGAAAATGAGCAACGCGAGGAACACCCAATCAAGAGGATCCATAGAGGCGGTGCATCACTTCCTTTCTCTGCGAGGGATATCTTAGCATAAAAGCCATCCTAAAGGAGAAAAAAGCCCCTCGCTTGTAGTAAGGGGCTTCGCTAGCTTAGTCTTCGTCGGAATCGGAAGCGGAATCGTTGCTGATATCAGCGGTCCAATCGCGTTTCACGACTTCGCCTTGGGTCAAGCCATTCTTGTTCATGACATCGGCGATAAGCTGCTTCGCGCGACGCATGGAGAGGTCGCTCTTGACCTTGAACACGAGCGGGATGTCCTTGTAGGTTCCCTTGTGCCCGGCGTCTTGAATCGGAAGGGTGGTATTGGCGTAGTCCTTCGGATCGAGAGCCATGTAAAGTTTGAGACCTTTGCCAGCAATCGTCATTTTGACGAAGGTGATTTTGTGAAGGCGGAAGGTGTCGCCGGAATTGGAGATGCGGCTCTTCACGCCATAGCTCATGATTTCGCTCTTGAGCTCGTTGTAACGATTCTTTAGTTCATCGTCAATCTCCGCCATTCTGGTTTGGAAGGGAATGCGGATGATTTTTTCATGGGGAGGAAGATTGGGGTTTACCTGCCCAACCACTCTTTTGCTGGGTTCCTCGGCAGGCTGTTCCGCCACGCTTTCAGGAGCGGTCTCGGCAATGGTTTCGGGCTCAGGTTCGGGCTCAGGCTCTTTCGCCGATTCGGGCTCAGGTGCGGGTTCAGGTTTTGCCTCTTCCTTAACCGGCTCAGGGGCTGGCTCCGGTTTAGCCTCTTCCTTCACGGGCTCGGGCTTCTTTTCCTCGGCGCCTGTAGCGCTGTCTTTGCGATCGAGTGGCTCGCGGACGATGATGGTCACCGGGGTCGACGGTTTGTCGGAAGCGGTTTTGACGGATTTTAGCTCATCAGCGATGATTGCGCGGATGTCGTCGGCGGAGAGCGGAGCGGGAGCGGGGGCCGGAGCCGGCTCGGGCTTAGTCTCTTCCTTGCGGGAGAGCTCTTCTGCGATGATCTGGCGAATTTGATCGGCGGTCAAGGTGTTTTTCTTTTCCTCTTCCGCGGCCTTGCGAGCGGCCTCTTCCTCAGCGGCTTTGCGAGCGTTTTCCTCTTCGATGGCCTTACGGGTCGCTTCAGCGGCTTCGGCGCGGGCGGCCTCAAGCTCTTTCTGATGACGCTCTTCAAGTTCTTTGCGCTCGTTCTCGGCGGCGAGTTTTCTTTCCTCTTCCGCTTTCTTAGCAGCCTCCTCTTCGTCGGCGGCCTTCTTATCAGCGGCGAGTTCCTCACGGATGATCGAACGGATGTCGTCGGCGGAAAGCTCCGGCTCAGGGACAGGCTCTACGATAATGTCGTCGTCTACTCCATGCTGGTCTTCTTCTTCGACAAAGTAGGATTTTAACTCATCGGAGACAATTGAACGGATGTCATCGGCGGTGAGGGAAGCGGCCTTTTCCTCTCTTTTCTCTTCTTCGTTAGCCGGCGCGGGGACGGTCACGATAAGAGGTTGGGAAGCAGCCTCTTTCTTTTGGGAATCGAGCTCTTCCTTGATGATCTTGCGGATGTCCTCGGCCTTAAGAGACTTCTCGCCAGTCACATTTTCTTTAATCTCGGAGAGAGGAACAGAACGTCTGTCCGCCGGGGCGGGTCCGTGGGGCTCTGGGGAATAAGTATTAATATATTGGACTAAGAGAGGCCCGGTGATGGCGGTAGCTCCGCCCATCGTGGCAGACCCGTTCTCGGCACTAGAAGAAGATTTTCCTTTATAGTATTCCGATTCTGCAGCAGCGGGTTTGGCAGAGCCTTGATTCATCTCAGCGTGCATGATTTCACGGATTTCTTCCGCCGTCGGAGCAGGACCATTCACGGCATCGTCACGGATGACAACAACATCGGAGTTTTTGCCATCTTTCGCATTGACGCCTTTAATCGGCTTCGGCGAGCGAGCAATGTAGACCATGTCGACGATTTCCGCGATGAAAATGAAGATGAAGCCAAGAATAGCGATACCCGCTTCGGTCAAAAGAATGATGAGCCAATAAAGCGGGAAGGTGTCAGAATAATCTTTCTGCCGGGCAAGCAAATAAGTAAGAAGCGGGCACCAGCCATCAGAAGCGCCTTCGATGTAGCCAGGGGTGAAGGCGACGATAACGGCGGAACTAAAGGCGGCTCCGAAGATGAGGAAGAGGAAGGCGACGACCAAGCCGCTTGGCCTCTTCTTGGCGATAATGATGATGAGGTGGATAATGAAAACAAGAACCACCACTCCGGCGGAACCGATGAAATACCAAGAGGTAGCGCTGAAGGAGGTGAACAAGCCAAGGAAGGTTTCGATGAAGGGGTTCACCAAACTCCTAACACCAAACCCAAGGCCAGTTGACCTGGTGAGTTCCATGATCTTCGGGCTCAAGCCGAACATCACGATGCCAACGACCATCAGGATGATGCCTGCGATCATTAGCCCACGTACTGTTTTTTTCATGTTTTATCTCCTTTAGATAAAATATAAGGCTACTTTAGCCCCTTTGTTTAAGAAAGAAAAGAAAAAACTCCGCAAAAACCAACCAAAATGGCTAAAGAGGCTATTTCAGTTTTTCTCGACAAAAAACGTTTATTTTCGAATGGCAAGATTTGATATTGAGCGTAGAAAACTTATATTTCTCGCCATCAAGGCACCAAGGCAGTTCTTTCTCACTCTCGATGTATAAAGAGGACGCGGCAAAGCACCATTTCCTCTTGGAAAACAAATAGTGCAAAAGACCGTTGAACGGCCCCTTTGGGGTGCAAAAGACCTCAAACTTCCCGTCATTGGCGCGGCCTTTGCCGTTTACGAAGAACCCACCGACCCTTCGCCCATTCATAAGCAAAAGGAAAGGGCCATCATATTGAATTTGCTTTCCCCCGGCCTTTAAAGCCAGTTTGACGCGGTGCTTATGGAAAGCCTCGCCAAGCGAGAGAACATAGTAAACGAACTTCCCCAAGATTTTCTTGCTGCCACGTCTTGCTTTGTATGAAACATCCGAATATGCTCCAACGGCAGCCATATAAGCGAAGTAGACATCGTTCGCCAAACATAAATCCAAGGGGGAGGTATATCCTTTTTCGATGATTTTCACTCCTCTCCAAAAGGAATGGGAGCTTCCGAAATTGCTAGCCACGTCCCCCATCGTGCCCGCGTTGATAAAGCCTATGATTGGTTGGCGAGAAGATTTTGCCACTACGTTGATCACGCGATGAAAGGCCCCGTCGCCCCCCACTACGATTAACGCGTCGAAAAAAGAGCAAGCAAGCGAAACCTTCTCTTCTAGTTCCTGAAGGGAGGATGTTTTGCAGGCAGTGATGTCAAATGTTTTGCTAAGGCGAACGATTGCCTTGGATATACGCTTCTTTTTAAAGGAGACGCCCGTAAGATTGCTGTACAAGAAAAGGGCTTTTTTCATAAAGCCCTTTGAGTATAGCGCATTTCTTACTTTTTGTTTTTCTTCGCCGCGCCGATGAACTCGCGGAAGAGAGGATTCGGGCGAAGAGGTCTAGAGGTGAATTCGGGGTGGAATTGCGCGGCGATGAAGAAAGGGTGATTCTTGAGTTCCACAATCTCCGCAAGATTGGCTTGGGGGTTGATGCCAGAGAATATCATATTGCTACCCTCGAATTTGTCTTTGAAAGCATTATTGAATTCGTAGCGGTGACGATGACGCTCGCGAACGTGCTCTTCACCGTAGCACTGATAGGCCAAAGTCCCGGGGGCAATGTCGCAGTCGTAAGCCCCTAAACGCAAGGTGCCGCCCATGTCGATGCCATGATATTGATTGTGAAGGAAATCGATGACGGGATAAGGGGTTTCTGGATCGAATTCGGTGCTATTGGCCTCTTTCAGCCCAAGCACGTTCTGAGCGTATTCAACAATTGCTAGCTGCATTCCGAAGCAAATGCCGAGGAAGGGGATCTTGTTTTCTCTTGCGTAACGAATCGCGAGCTTTTTGCCGTTGCTCCCGCGATGTCCGAATCCGCCGGGGACCAAAATTCCGTCCACGCCTTTAAAGAAGCTTTCTTCCGTTCCAGGCTTGACATCAGTGGAAGGAATCCAAGCGACATCCACGTCAACATTATGGTAATAGCCCGCGGCTTTGAGGGCTTGGTAAACCGAAAGATAGGCGTCATGAAGCTCGACGTATTTACCGACCAAGGCAATTTTCACCTTTTTGGAAAGTTTGCTGATCTTCTCAACAAGAGCATCGAAATCAGCAAGGTTAGGCTGATTGCCTTCGGTCTGGAGGCGGAAATGAGAAAGGATGAAATCGTCGATCCCCTGTTCGTGGAGATTGCGAGGCAAAGAATAGATAATTGGGGCATCGTCGCATTCGAAGACGCCCTTAAGGGGGACGTTGCAGAAAAGGGAGACCTTCTCTTTCGTGTGGCAATCAAGGGGGACTTCCGAGCGGAGAATGATTGCGTCGGGCTGCAAGCCCAAGGAAGCCATCTCTTTCACGGAATGCTGGGTAGGTTTGGTTTTGGTCTCGCCTGAGGTTTTGAGATAAGGGACTAAAGTGTTATGGAGGAAGAAAGTGCTGTCATAGCCAAACTCTAAACGCGCCTGGCGGATGGCCTCGAGGAAGGGCTGCGACTCGATATCGCCCACCGTCCCGCCGATTTCGGCGATGACGATGTCTGCGCCAGAGGCTTTCGCCGCGTCCATAAGTCTCTTTTTGATCTCATTAGTCACGTGGGGAATAACCTGCACGCAAGCGCCGAGATAATCCCCACGTCTTTCTTTCTCGATGACCGCGCTATAGATTTTGCCGGAAGTAACAGAGGCCTCTTTGGTTAGGTTGATATCAAGCCACCTCTCATAAT
>CAVKPZ010000101.1:0-6770 GCA_963658395.1 Lachnospiraceae bacterium
TTGGAATCCTGGAAAAGCCGGCGAAGGCCCCGAAGAAGGGCCCCGGAAGGCCGAAAAAGAACGCTATATAGTCCTATAAATTGGGAAAGTCTTAATTGAGTTAAATCTATGTCTGATTTTTTTGTTGTTTTCGGGCTTTTTCTATGTTCGGAAATTTGTTTAACAAGCAAAAAAACATCCGTGTAATCTGAAGAAAGCGGCACACCCAAAGGAAGATATGCCAAAAGCTCCTGGATTGGATGAGAGCTTCCGATGGAGGTGATAAAGGCGCTAGACGCGTCGGCAAAAACTTTATCATGGAGAAATTCGCCAAGGCCACTGCCCCCTTCAATGCCATCCCCTCGCAGCTGGCCCATCACGGCAAGAAGATCAAATACTCCTCCCTCGGGGAAGGCGAGCGCTTCTCTTGCTACGGGGATGCCCTCGCTTGGATAAGCGAATCCATGTTCGGGTCTCTTTGCTATGGGGCGAAAGAGCCGAGCCTCTTCGACGGCTTCTCACCCAAACGGGCAAAATAAAATGCTATTTGGCGGACACGGGGCTGCTTTTGACCCTCGCCTCGGGCGATTCCTATCTCAAAAGCGATCTATACAAATCCTTTGTCGCGGGGAAGATGTCCGCAAACAAGGGGATGATGAGCGAGAACCTCATCGCTCAGATGCTCGCCGCGAAAGGAAAGCCCCTAAGATTCTATGAAACTAGGCTGTCGGAAGGAGAGAAACGCAAGAAATACGAGGTCGATTTCTTGATCGGGCAAAACGGTAGAACCACACCCGTCGAGGTTAACAGCGGAAAAGCCAAAGAGCATTCCTCGCTCGACTATTTCGCCCATAAATACAGAGAGGAAACGAACAAGCCCATCGTCTTGACGAAGGGGGATCTTAGGGAGACGGAAGATTACCTGTATCTGCCTTTTGGCAATGGCCTGCTTCTTGTAAGGTCTTTCAAAAGCCGTCACATATTGTTCCGTGGTTTTTGCCACGTGGCGTTCATATGTAGCATTTGATGGCACAAGCCCCGTCAACATGGGTCCATCGCATTAGGCAGCTTGCCAAAAGCATCAGTAAAGAGGTCGTTCAGGTCTCCGGCTGCCACCTCGAAACTTTGCGCCGGGCGTCAACTTATATAACAAAACGCCGGTTATTTGACGCGGTCTTCAATTTTCTGAAATACCCCGTCGCTGGTGATTAGCCTCACTAGATTCGGCATGGCTAGTTTCTGCCCCTCTTTTCCTTTCCCTGCCCGGATGGAAACGCTTCTAGCGAAATCATGGAACGGATAGAGGACTTCCCCCCTGTCGACAAACTCGTCAACGAAGAGAGGGCTGTTCCTTTCGGCTTTCATGCTTTCCCCGAGGAGATTGAGGAGCGTAGACTTTCCGCTGCCGTTGCTTCCACAAAACATCACGATGTCGCAACAGTCAATTCTCTCAAAGACCTTATCTCTAAAAAGAGTGTATGGATAAGCGTTATGAAAGTCCGCGTAATGCCATACCTCATCATTGGAAGGCAGTTCGATAGAGTCGATATAAACCATTGTGTTTCCTTTCTATTTTTGCCTTGATTCTTCCGGGTTCAGACGACGGTCTCAGCGTTCGAATCGATCGCTATACCAAAGAATATGATCGAGCTCGCGTCTCTTCAGCCTGGGATTGGTTTTCTTTTGACTAGGAAATTGTATTCGAAAGTCAAGCCGATGAAAAAGCCGGTTTTGGAAAGACCGTGGTCATCCGAGCCAATGGAGCGAGTATCGAGATCGTCATCGGCGAGGGGAGATGCTCGCTCTTTTGTTGCGATTCCCGCCACTCCCATCAGAAGGGCGCCAAGCGAGGCTTTAGCAAAAAGGCAAGTTTTCTAAGGGCGGAAAAACTCCGCGTCTTTCGTTGAAGCAGGACGTTTTGGCTGAACCGAAGACCGAATTTATCTTTGGCCTATCATGTTCCCTCGCAAGGGAACATGATGAGCAAAAATATAGCCTTTAGGGAACATGATGAGCTTAGGCTCTTGGGTTTTTAGGCTCTTTTATCTCTCTTTGAACCCGCTATAGAAAAGTTGAAAAGACCCGTTATGGCCGAATGTTACTTCTTCGGTCCAGCAAGTTAATCACGGCTTTTTCTTTTTTGGGAACATGAAGGAACATGAGGGAACATGATAACTACAATCCTTGATTGAACCTTCTTGTGACCCCGTCTTTTGAGGCTGCAGTTAGCGAAATAAACCCTCCCTCTACCCGATGGGCTTCCTTGCCGATTAATGCTTCAGCCTAATCGCGGCATTTTGGGTATTGGAGCAGAAGCGTGGAGAGTTCTTGCTCGAGGCGATGGATCGGGAGTTAAGGGGAAGGTGGCGTTTTAAGATGAGCCACCACACTTTCAAAGCTTGTTTAGGCCAAGAGGGAACAAGCTGGGCAAGATGTTTCGTGCCGGGATCGTGCCACCTGAAAAGTGGCACGAAAGTGGCACGATCTTCTTGGCCCCAACTTTTTCGCATTATATAATCAATTGCAGGAGGTCGCTTATGAAATACAACGTTCCTTATGAGTCCGAATGCGTCGAGTTTAAAGCCTCTTTGGCCCAGCTCGACAAAGGAATTGCCTCTTTGGCCGCCATGCTCAACAAGAATGGTCACGGCAAGGTCGTCTTCGGGGTGCTTGATGATGGGGAAGTCATCGGTCTTAATAACATTGGCAAAGAGACCGCCAAAAAAATCGGGACAAGAATCAAAGAAGCGATCATCCCATCAATCGTTCCAAAAATCGCTCTAGAGGAATTTGACGGGAAACAGCTAATCGCGATAGAAGCTAAAGGCGACAGGAAACCCTATGCTTGCTTTGGGAATTACTTGGTTAGGGTCGGAAGCGAGAACCGTAAGCTGATGCCCGACGAGCTGGGCGATCTTTTCCTTTCAAGCTCAGTCCTTTCCATGAGCAAGCTTGAGGCGGTCAACCAAAAGCCGAGCTTCAACGGGCTGAAGTCCCTCTATGCCGCGAAGGGCTACATCATAGATGATTCCACGTTTGCTAGGAACATGGGCTTGCTTACTTCGGAAGGGAAATACAACTACATCGCCGACATCCTTTCCGATGAGAACAGCTGCTCCATCAAGGTGGTTCGCTTCAAAGGCGAGACCAAGGATGAGATGGTGACTAGAAACGAATTCGGATACAAATGCATGCTTCTTGCCCTGAAACAGGCTTTCCTTTACGTCACCTCGATTAACGAAACGCGCGTTGATCTCAAAAAAGGAGTTGAAAGAGAGGAAACGAAGCTTTTTGATGAGGAGGCTCTCGACGAGGCCTGGACCAATGCTTGTCTTCACAACAGGTGGAGCCGCGGCATCCCTCCCGCGATGTACATCTATTCAAATAGAATTGAAATCGTCTCCACGGGAGGGCTTCCCTTCGACTTCTCGAAGGAGGAGTTCTTCAAAGGGGTCAGCCACCCGATTAACGAAAGTCTCATGAAGATTATGGGTCAGCTTGATTTCATCGAGCAGACGGGCCACGGGGTGCCTCTTATCGTGAGGCGATATGGCAAAGGGGCTTTTACTTTCCTGGACAATTCCATAATCGTGACGATCCCCTTTGCCTTCGCCCCCTCCTTCGTTTCTCTTCGCCCGGAACTAAGCGCCAGCCACACGAAGCTTCTCGCCGTGCTCAACGAGAACCCCGTGCTCACTTTGAAACAGCTAAGCGCGGTCACTGGGCTAGGAAGGACCAGGGTCGTCCAATTGCTGTCTGATCTAAAGCAGGCAGGTCGAATCGAAAGGGTCGGAAGCTCTAGAAGCGGTTACTGGAAAGTAGCCAAATAGGGAGCGATTTCGTTACGGAATCGTGCCACCTGAAAAGTGGCACGAAAGTGGCACGATCACTCTTTCTTGAAATAAAGGAATCGCTTGAGAAGAGGAAGCGTGGTTTGTCTACGATACTCCCTTTTTGTGAGGTAAACGCCCGATGGCAAAGAACAACTTCGCCCGCTCTTGACGTTGGAACTTAAATGCCCGAAAGTCGGAAGCCCAGCAAAAGCAATTCTGTCAATGCGGACCGTCCGCCGACATAAACATTTGGATGATCTCTGCCATCGGTCTTCGAAGATATTCTTCAGGATGTCCTTAGGTTTTCGAACTAGATTTGAATCTGGGGCATTGCTCCGCGAATGAGGACGGGGGAGCACATACCGAGCAAGGTTCGTCTCCCGTTCCCCCGGAGTAAGCGACCATACGAGATCGGTATTTTTATGAGCGTAGGTGCGTTGCAATAAGGAGCTTGTCGAAGAAAAGATGAGAAACCGAAGGAGTGACTTTTTCGTTCTTTAGAGTTTCGAGAGCACCCTTTCTAAGCGATACGTTTTATTCAAGATCACTTTTTAACTTCTCAAAGTCGATTCTGGATAGGAAATAGATTTTCCATCCCAATCTAGTTGCGGCGTTGACCGTCGCTCTTCCAACGGAAGAATCAAAAACGACGACGTTCTTGTCGGGCCAGGAAAGCACCGCTGGCTCTATTGTGATTCCCGCCTTTCGCTGATCAATTGGCAACGCTTTGTCTAGGAATTCCGTCAGTTCGTATTTAGCCATCGGAATCGCATGGTTGATCATGGTCGCGATGAAACCCTCATCGAAATCATCTTTTGCATCATGCCAAGAGGCAGGGGCTGGATTTGATTTGGCGGAATCAATGTATTTTTCGAGAGGCTTAACGGCGACGATGACTTGTCCTTGTTCGGCTTGACCTGCGTTAATGTACTTTTCGAACACGTCCCTGCCCAAGAAATAATCCTCAATGTACGTCCAACGTTCTTCGTCTGTCATTTGATCGTGCTGGAAGAAGTAATTGAGTATGGCGACATCGTCTTCATGGCGCCTTTGAGCCTCTGAAATATAGCGGTTCTTGTAAAGAGGAATCATTTTGTGCTCGCTGATTAGCCTCAGCTTTTCTGGGCTATTCAGACGAATGAAGATCTGGGGCTCTTTGCCGCCGACAATTGTGTAGTTGATGTATCCCATAACGGCCAAGAATTTGAGACCGGCGTCTTGCGCTTGCGGCACTGAACTACTGTGAAAAGGCGTCATGGTGCGTTTTGGGGAAGCAGTTTGGGACATAAAGGTTTGATACGTCCTCTGGCTAACAGCCGGGAAGTATTTAACGGGTCCCTTCATAAGAATCGCCCTGAAATATTTAGGGAAAGTCCCGTTGGTGATGTGATACTCGCCCTTTGAGAATTTGATGCAAACATGCGTTGGATCGACTAAATCCAGAACGGAATTGGTGATGTTCAAAGCCCTTGTTTTCCCAAATCCTTCTTTCTTTAGAACATCGGAGAATTGCGCTGTGGTGAAATGCTTATTTACTCCGAAGTTGGTTTTTATAAGGCCAGCGATTTTGTTCAAGTCGTCGGCCGCGCGCTTATACACATCGGAAAGGGTTTCGTCGCCCTTCGTTTCGACGTCAATTTGGATTCTAGGGGCTATGGCGCCCTCGATTTCGGGCATGATTTTCTTTTTCTCGTCCGGCTTGAGCTGCTGCTCGTTGAAGGGCGTGTAGAAGCAATATTTAAAGGTGGGGAAGGACATGTCGGAATATTCCTTCTCCCAGATGGTTTGAAGATTTAACTCATAGATATCACCCATGTCAGAAATCTTTTCCGTCTGGCCGCCAGGATAAAACATAGTGACCCCTTTGCGCCCCTCTGCTATGAATTTGAAATATTTTCCGTATTTCCCGCTTAAAACCTTATCTTTCCAATCGTCTTTTAGGCAAACGAACGCTTTCGTGAAGACGGGGCGCGGTCGTGAAATGAGAACAGGATGCGGGTATCTTGCCAAAAAGTCCTTTTCGATCATTAGCAAACACGTCTTGAGTTTGTTCAAAGCGCCCTCATCATCAGATTCGCCGCTAAAGATGTAGGTGGAGGAATCGGGCGAGATGAGAAAGTTGGGCTTGCCGCCGTTGCTCTTGTAGGCGTCGTATATGCCTGCAATGACTTTTTCCATCTGCCAATCGCGGATTGCGGACATGCCGAACAGTGCTTTCATGTAGGACATGTCGTTTTGATAGAAATCAATCGCCGCGATTCCGGTTTCAAGTTTGCGGGCCGCCCTACCGATTTCCTGGACGTAGTCTTGAAGGTTTCCGCTAGGGGCCCAATGGTAAACGCAGTTCACGTCGTTGACGTCTATGCCCATGCCAAAAGCCTTGGTGGCCAGCATGATTTGCTTCTTGCCATCTCGGAAATCCTCAAAGTCCGCGTTCTTGGCATCGGCGAACGTTCCACCCAAATAACCAAAAATATTCGCCCCGGTGTATACGCCGATTTTTGAAGCAATATCCTCAATGTGGTTGCCAAAATCCTCGCTTCCATTCAAAAGGGAACGGATGTCGGTCGCATAGGGGAAATAGACAATCTCCTTTTCCTTTTGCTCAACCACCCTGTGAAGTTCTTTAGAGAAATCCTCAGGCTTTGCTTTTAGGTACTCGCCTTTCTTTATGCGCTGACCTTCCCTGACTTTGATTTGGAACCGAATGTTGTCGCGCTTCACATATCCGATGTGTTCAATGGCTCCATGGTCCATCGTGAGGCTGTTCTCTATTTCGTCTACCGTCCCTTCAGAACCATATACCGCTGTGGCCGTGAAGGCGCAAAGCGGAAAATTGTAGACCCTGCCGGTATAACGCCCCTTTTTGGTCGATCCAAAGCGAAGTCTACGGATATAGGAACCGAGATACCAATAGTCAGGCCGGAAGCCTCGCCCCCAGGTCGTAACGATGTGTGC
>CAVKPZ010000102.1:0-6519 GCA_963658395.1 Lachnospiraceae bacterium
CGGCATCTTCAGAAATTGCCGGAGCTATATAGTCCTATCTATTGGGAAAGTCTTATTTAAAGTATCTGTTCCCTATTCGTCCGCAAGCTTAACCGCCACATTTGAGAAGATCAGCAATGCTTTTGCTCGCGCAAAGAGTTTTATGATGATCCCGACAAGCCAGTCGAACTTTTGGGGCTGTGAAAACCGGCAAGGCCGACCTCATAGCTCGTTGCGAACGTACTTGACACAGGCCAAAGAATAACGAACTGAATTAACCTATTGTTTGTTCCGCAATATTAAAGACAAAAGTTCATCATTGGATGATTTAACGACGCGAATAGGCTCAAAACCGACAAGATCGTCAATGGAAACTCCCAAAATGCGAGAAAGAGAAATCAAATTCTCCACAGAAGGCTGACTTCGCCCTTGTTCCCAATCCGCAATACTATATCGCTTCAAGCCCAAGTCGGAGGCAAGCTGTGCTTGCGTTAAACCGTTCTTTTTTCGATAAAACTCTAGATTTGCAATAGCGCTCGCGCTCATGGGAGTAATTTTAACTCTTTTTTCTTGCAAAGTCTTTGGCCAACATTACAATACCAGTGAGTAAGTTTTACTCAACGAGGTATGTATGGATCCAAAAAAGCCAAACAATAGCAACGACGGAAGCCTTCAGCCCTATGACCCCGGCAACGGCGAGTACAAAGAATATGGCGATAACATTTATAATTACTGCGCCCAGCAAATGGGTGGCGACAAAGAGAAATTCCCTTTGGGCTTTCCAACCAAAAACTACCCAATCGCCTATCTCCACCACTATTTTAACAATGAGATAAGCTGGATGAATCCGACGCTAGACGATGCAAAAATAGGCTTCTTGCTGGACGAGAGAAGCCCAAAGCAAAGATTTCTAATCTTCAGAAACCTCCTAGGCTACAACGAGCACAATTGGCAAGAGCTGAAGAATCAAATAGTTGATAGCGCCCATAAATATAAAGTATTCGTCGATAAAGGAAGCGATGAATGGGGCTTTCGAGCGAAAATATACATGCCCATAAAATTCGCCAATTCCAGCAAGCAGTTGATCGTCAAGACCTGCTGGCTCATAGCAAAGGGGCAGAAGCCGAAGTTCATAACCGCCTGGTACGACAGCAATTTTGAAAGGAATCTGAAAGATGAAATTTAAGGAATTTGAAGACGTTCGCACATTGGTCAAGAAAGGCGATGTCGAAGCCGGGAGCTTGGGGATCATCATCGACGTTCTCGAAAACCCCGAAGGATACATCGTGGAGTTTTGCAACGACACCGATTTTGAGCCATGGGCGACCGAGACCTACCATCCGAATGAATTAGAGATTGCCAAATAAACAATCCGTTTCGATCCGCTCATTCCTTTTCGGTGGCGTTTAGCAAACGTAGGCATACAAAAAGAAAAGGGTAGCATCACGCCAGCCCTAGGTTTTCGATGGTGCGGGCAACAGGACTCGAACCTGCACGGAGTTACCCAATAGATCCTAAGTCTATCGCGGCTACCAATTACGCCATGCCCGCCTGCAATTGCTAAGTCTTCGCCTAACAAATGGCTTTCCTTTTGGAAGGCCCGCTTATTCTACTCCGAAAGTCCCCTTTGCCCACTTATTTTTTGCCCTCTTACAAGGAAAGGTTATTCAAGATGGTCTCACAGGTGGTCAAATAATCGTTGGATTTTGCTTCAAGCAGATAGGCTTGGCTGACCCCAGAAAGAGGATTCAAGTAGTTTGGATACAAGTTCAAGAAGTCCCTTTGAGGCAAATCCGGATAGAACTCTTCTTGATCGGCCCTCTCTTCAAATAAAGTATCTACCGTTTGAAGAGTGGGGCTATAACCAATGGACTTCGCGTTTTGATAAGCAACTTCGGGGTCAAGCATATAATCGATGAAGGCGTTCGCCAAAGAAGTATTTTGGCTGGTCGTTGGGATGACCATTGAATCAAAGAAAGCCGCGGTGACCTGCGGAACGGACACTTTGTAGTTGTCCGGCTGTCCGCCGCTTTCATAAAGGAGATAGAGGCCATCAAAATAGTCGCCGAGTTGGGTGAAGCACATATCAAGCTTCCCGTTCGCGACGTTCCTTTTGAGCGAATCATTGCCAAGTTCGGCAAATCCAGCCTCTTTCACGGCCTGGATAATCTCTTTTTGCAGGGATTCGGAGATATCTCCATCCTTCGAGCCGGCCTCATCGACGACGTTCGGGTCCTTCCCTTTGGAAAGCAAATAGCTTGCGACAATCCACCTAGCGGTGTCATACATCCCTTTCTTCGTCCCATCCGGAGTGAGGGCGTTTTCGAACAAGGCAGCGAAGCCATTAGCCTTCACGGATTCTTCAACGCCTGGCTTGGAGGTGGAATAGATGATGGAGTAGGTGCCCCAAAAATAGGGCATGAAATAGGAGGCGATTGATTCTCCGCTAGTTTCATCCACCATGTACTGATCCATCAGTTTCTTAAGATCAGGATGGAAAGCGCTGCGATAGGAAGCAAGATTCGGGTAAGAAACGTTATTCACGTCCAATTCTTTTAGCAGCCCTTCTTTGTAAAGACGGGCGACCGCATAATCGCCAGGAATCGCGACGTCGTAACTCGTCGTTCCCCCCGCTATTTTCTGATACATGGTCTCGCTGGAAGTGACGGTCTCTTCGATTACCTGGCAATTAAATTTCTTTTCGAAGTCCTTAACCAATGAGGAGTCGATGTACTCGCCCCAGTTCAGAAGGTAAAGAACGCTGGAGGGGGTATTCAGAACCATGCAAGCGAACACGGTGAAAACCAGCAGAAACACCGATGAGCCTATCAACGCTTTTTTCATTGCTTTGCCCCCTTCTTTTTATTCCATTTGCGTGAGGCAAGAAGGACGATTGCCAAGGTAACGAAAGTAAGCAAGGCATCGAAGGCATAGGCTCCCGCGGAGAAGTTCTTCTTGGTGTAGGAAGAATAAACGTAATTCGAGAAGTTCGAGAACCCATTCCCTTGGGTGTAGAAGGAAATCACAAAATCGTCAACAGAAAGAGTGAAAGCAACAAGCGCGCCCATGAGGATCGCCGTGGACAAAGAAGGCACCACCACCTTAAGAAGGGCCTTCATGGGAGGGCAGCCTAAATCGCGGGCGGCCTCATAAAGCGAATCATCCGTCTGCTCAAGCTTAGGAAGCACCATCATGATGACGTAAGGCAAAGTGAAAAAGATATGAGCGATGAGCATCGTGGGGAAGCCGAAGATCCTTGGGAAAAGAGGCTTCACCAAAGAGAAGACGACCATCAAAGAAATGCCGGTGACGATTTCGGAGGAAAGCATCGGGATTTCGTTTAAAAAATCCATGGTTTTGCGGGCTTTCTTCTTTAAAGAGATGATTCCAAAGCAAGTGAAAACCCCAAAGACCGTCGAAATGGCCGTGGCCCATAAAGAGACCAGCAAAGAGTCGAGGATCGAGGTATAGAGGGACTTGTTCGTGAACAAGGCGGCGAAGTTCTCAAGGGTGAAGCCACCCCACTGCAGAGGGACGATGGAGTTCGCCGCGGAGTTAAAGGACTGGTAAACGATGATGGCCAAAGGAATGTAAGTGAAGGAATAAACAAGAAGCACGAAAACCCACTGGAAAATCTTGAAGAGCTTTTGCTTCCAAGTCGCTTTCTCAAGCATGTTTCTTCTCTCCTTTCTTCTTTCCATCCTGCAGGCGGTCGAAAATTGCCATCAAAGCAATTAAGAGGATGGACACAAGCAAAGACAGCAGGGAACCGAAGTTGTAGTTGTTTTGCTTGAACACGCCTTCAAGCAGGTTCCCAAACATGCGAATTTTGCCTTCTCCGATGGCTTCGGAGATCGCAAAGCCAGTGGCCGTGGGGAGAAAGACCATGATGATTCCCGAATACACGCCCTTCATGGATAAGGGCAAAGTGACCTTGAAGAAGGTCTTTGGGGCGGGCAGGCCTAAGTCCCTGCTAGCCTCAATAAGGGAGCGGTCCATCTTCTCCAAAACCGTATAAATCGGGAAAACCATGAAGGGGAGGTAGGTGGCCACGGAAACAAGGATGACCGCCCAATAGTTCCCTAAGGCATGCAAAGGCAAAAGCCAAGGAACAGAGAAAAGACGTAGCCAAGAGACGATTCTGAGCATGGAATTTGACCACATGGGAAGAATAAGAAGCAGTAAGAGGAGCTTCTTTTGCTTGAAGGGTCCAAAAGAAAGGAAATAGGCCGTCGGATAACCGATCAGAATGCAAAGCAAGACCGTCATCACAGCCACGTACAAGGAATTAAGAAGCGCTTTAAGGATAGCGGGGTCAGCAAAGCGGGCAAATGAGTCCAAGGAGAAGCTCGCTCCGCTTAAGTCCATCCCGTTCGTGTTCAAAAAGGAGAGCACGACCATCAGGAAAAGAGGCAATACCGCGAAAAGCCCGAGCCAAAGAAAATAGGGGATGGCAAAAGAACTAAAGCGTCGCATGCTCTTTCTTTGCCTCTTCCGCAAGGCGGCGGGCGTTTTCCCTGATTTGGCGGATTTCTAAAGGCTGGGCCTCATCCTCCACCTTCATCAAGTGAATCTCATAGAAATCTACCTTCAGGCCAACCCGATCCCCGATTTCGCAGTTTTGATAGTTCTGAACAAGAAGCACGCTGCCATTCACTTTGATCCACAAAGAAAAATGGACGCCTGAGAAAGCGGTTTTGATAACCTCGCCTTGAAGCAGGCAAGTATCGGGATGATCGAATTCCAAGTCGAAGTCCTCAGGGCGAATAACCGCGTCCACCACTTCCCCAGGAATAAAGGTCGTGAGATAGGTTTTGAAGGTCGCGTCAAGGAAAAGCACCTTCTGGTTGCCGAGGTATTCCCCTTCCACGATGTTGGCGCCTTCATAATTCGCCAGCAGCTCGCTCTTGTTCGAAGAATGAGGCTCGCAATAGATGTTCGCCGGGGCGACGCTTAAGCCGATCTCATCCCCAATGGCAAAGCGTTCTTCGCTGTCGACGAGGATTTTCGTCCCATTCACATCAACGGTGAGAAGATATTTGTTGGAGGAGAATTTCACGTTGGCGACGCGTCCTTTGATACGCGCGATGTCGGGGGTTCCAATATCGAAACCATCCTTTTCGACGATGACGTAGATCTTTTCCTTGGGCTTGAAGTCTTTGGAAGTGACTTTGAAGGTTTTGTTGAAAGTGGTGAAACGCCCGGGCGCGGAATAGACCCCGCGGAGGATGTTGGCCTCGCCGATAAAAGAGGCGACGAAGCGATTGACGGGGGCGTTATAAATGTCTTCGGGGCGGCCCATTTGCTGGATTTCGCCGTCGTTCATAACGACGATTGTATCGCTCATGACCATGGCTTCTTCTTGGTCGTGGGTGACGAAGATGAAGGTGATGCCAAGCTTCTGCTGCAGTTCTTTAAGTTCTAATCTCATGGATTTGCGGAGCTTTTGATCCAAGGCGGACAGGGGTTCGTCCAACAAAAGAATACGGGGTTTGTTCACGATAGCTCTAGCGATCGCAATGCGTTGCATCTGGCCGCCCGAAAGAGACGAGACGTCCCTTTCTTCATACCCCTCTAAATTCACGAGCTTCAAGGCTTTCAGGACCTCGCCTTTGATGATCTCTTCCTTGAACTTTCTAGAGGAGAGGCGCTCCTTCATTCTCACGTAGACATCTTTTTCCTTAGCTAGGGCAAGAAGGTTCTCGATGTTCTTTTTAATTGGCAAAGAAAAGGAAAAAGAAAACGGGATATCCAATTTGATGGAGGCCAACAAATCTTCAATCTCGTGGGAGCATTCTTCCGGGCTAGAAAAACGTTTCCCTTTGGCTTTCAGGGCTTTCTCAAGCAAGAAAGAGGGAGAATGTTCATCGCAGTAATTAATCAAAAAAACCTTCACGTCCTTCGGCTTTTCGATCATGGAGGTCTTCTTCACGAGCAGATCGATCTCCTCTTCGTCAAAGCCATTCTCCTCCATCATGTTCATCATGCCAATGTCATAGACATTCGAGTAGATGTTGTTGCGCAGGCCGAAAGCAATGTTGTCGTAGACATTCAGATGGGGGAATAGGGCGTATTTTTGGAATACCGTATTGATGGGACGCTTATGGGAAGGGAGATCTTCGATGGCTTGCCCATCAAGAAGCAAAGTCCCTTCTTGCATGGTTTCAAAGCCGCCGATGATGCGAAGCGTTGTGGTTTTGCCACATCCACTCGGTCCGAGAAAGGTGACGAATTCGTCTTCATTGATCGACAGATTGAAGTGATCGAGGATCACTTTGTCTCCATAGGATTTCGAGACGTTTTTAAGTTCAAGGATTTTTCTTGCCACGGGTGCTTCTCCTATCTCCAAAGACTCGTATTTGGCACGGCTAACTATAGGACTATTTTTATAGGTTGGTAGAGGGAAATTGAACTAGTTTTTCGATGTTAAGTGACAGAATCGTTGCAACAAAATCCGTAAAACGTCCTTGATTTTGAGAGATCGGTCACAAATTCTCCTTTTTGGCCGCAAGGCGTCGCCCTTGCGGCTTTATCCGTCAA
>CAVKPZ010000103.1:0-6473 GCA_963658395.1 Lachnospiraceae bacterium
CTCCTTCCTCATGTCGTCCTGCTTCTTCTCGTCGCGCGAGAGGATGCGGATCTCCCTGATGGGGGTGCTCACCAGGCGGTCGACGACCGCGTGGCCGAAGCTCCCGGTTCCCCCGGTGATGAGGAGGGTCTTGCCGTCTAACAAATTGCTCATAGGTGGATATCTCCTAGGTGGATGAGGGGATTTTATCACAGCCGCTTGGAATTAGAGGAGCGAAGGGAACAATGCCGAAAGAAGATCTATTTTTGGACTTGCTGTTTTTCATCATCTATTACGGGCTTTGACCTATGATGGCTCATCATCGCGAGGCTTTACCCCTTTTAGGGAAAGCACGATAATAAAGGCCATGAATCCCCTTCGCATCCTCTTTGTCTGCCAAGGCAATATCTGCCGCTCGCCGCTCGCAATGTTCCTCCTTCGCTATCGTTTGAAGGAAATGGGTTTAGAAAGCGAGTATATCGTCTCCTCGGCGGGCCTAGAGAAGTCCACCCAAGGGGAGGATATCCACTTAGAAAGCAAGAAAGAGCTTGAAAAGCATCATATCCCTTATGAGCGTCATGAAGCCCATATGCTCACTCCAAAGGAATATCTGGCCCAGGATTACGTGATCGTGATGGAAAACTACCAGAAAATCGCAATCAAGAGGATGATGTCGAATGCCCATCCTGAGAAGCTCCATCGCTTGTTGGATTATACGGACGAGAAAAGGGACATCGCCGATCCTTTCTATACCTTGGATTTCGTCGCCGCCTATCAAGACATTGAAAAGGGAATCGAAGGCTTTATAAGTAAAGAAATAAAAAGAGAGGACTGATTCCTTTATTCTTCGCTTTCTTTGGTTTTGCTTGTAAAAAATATCGTTGATATCTTGGCTTTTTCAGAACCTCAACCAATATTACAATGCATTGTCGTTTTGGTTGAACTTCTAAGCTTTGGACGCGTTTTTAAGAAAAGAGCAGCCGTCCCCGGCTGCTCTGGCTTGTTGGCTTTTATTTGTCCTCGGGATTATCGCCTTTAGGGTTGCTGTGACGATGATAGCCATAGCTATGATAGCCATAGCCGTACCCGTATTTGGAGGCGTAGCCATAGCCGCATTTTCCCTGGTCTTCGTCTGTGGTGACCATCGCCATCGCGATGCCGATGATGTTCATCCTCTTCTCTTCGAGGGAGCGGCAGGCCGCGTTCACGTCTTTTTTCTTCGAGATGTGTTGGCTGCAGACGATCAAGAAGCCGTCGACTTCTCTGCCGATGAGATAGGCGTCAGAGACGACAAGGACGGGAGGGGTATCTAGGATCACATAGTCATAGGTCTTCTTCAGCTCGGCGATGAGCTCTTTCATCTTCTCGCTTCCTAGGATTTTGCCCGGGAAGGGGGTGTGGCTGCCCGCGGAGATGACGTCCACCCCGTGGACGCTGTGGATGATGTCGCTAAGCTCGGCGTCCCCTTTGCAATAGTCCACGATCCCGACCTGGTTCTTGAAATGGAAGAGGCGGTGGACGGAAGGCTGGCGAAGGTCGAGGTCAAGGAGAGCGACCTTGAGCCCCTTCTCGGCGTAGAGGACGGCGAGATTGGCGCTCATCGTGGTCTTGCCTTCGGCCTCTTGAGCCGAGGTGACCGCGTAGCAAGTGATCTTATGCTCAAGGGAAGCGAAGTCGATGTTGGTCTGGAGACGGATGATGGCGTCGGCTTCTACGGAGTTGAAATCCTTGATGATCCCAGCTTCGTTGATGCGGCGCTGAGCGACATTCTGGGTGGCTTTCTTGTTCTCAGGCATTGTCTTTTCCTCCTTTGGATCCCTCTTTCTTCTCTGGGGCGTTCTCATACTTCGGGATCATGCCGATGATCTTGTAACCGGTGATGGTCTCAAGGTCGACTTTCGAGGAGACTTTGCTGTTGAGCAGCTCTCTAATGATGCCATAGGCCGCCCCGACAACAAGGCCAGCAAGCGCGCCGACCGCGGCGAAGACCAAAGTGGAGGTGGAGGTGTCTTTAGCGCTATTGGCGCTACCCATGGAGACCAAGGAATCCTGCAAGAGGCCATAGAACTTAGAGGTGGAGGAGTTCGAGAGGCCGATGGTTGCGTCAATGACGGAATTGGCCACGTCAATCGCCATCTGCTCACTTTTGCAGGTGGAGGTGACACTGATGAAGACGCTCGTGTTGTTCGTGGTGACGGTGGGGATGGTCACGGCGTAATAAGTCTTGATGGTCCTGATGTCGATTTCCGTCGTGGCTTTGCCGCTGCTATCTTTCAAATAGACGTCATATTTGGCTTCGGCCAGCTTCTTGCCGACCTCGGTGACCACTTCGTCCGTCGTCATATAGCCATAGGCGATTTGGGTTTTCTTTAGGGCCAGGTTGATGTTGTCGCTCGTGCTGCTAGAAGAGGAATCCACGACCGCCAATTGGACGGTAGACTGGTATTTCGGGGTCTTGATGAACTTCGAATAGCCCACCCCTCCGGCTAGGCCGACGAGCAAACAGACGACCGCGGCGACCCAGTGCTTCCAGATCATGTGGCCGATCTGAGAGAGGGTGATCCCGCTTTTCTCCGTCTCGGCCCTGCCAAGGTCTTCCTCGACGGGAACGATTTCGTTCTCGATTTCGTTTTCGTTGCTTTTCTTCATAGTTGCCTCCAATTATGGGAACGATTATAGATGCATTATGGCCAGTTTGCTTAAGCAAGGGACTTCATTACTCATCGCCCCGAGATAATCCGGGAGAGCGAGGGCGACGTTGTTGATCTCCCCTTTGTCTACGGCGAAGAAGAGGATGAGCAAGACCAGGCCTAGCAAGATGCGGTATACCCCGAAGATATTGAAGGTCCTGGTCTGAAGCATCTTCATGAAGAACTTGATGACGAACAAGGAGACCACGAAGGCCACGGCCATGCCGACCAAGATGATGGCGAGCTTCGTTCCGTTGAACGGCTCGGCGGTGCCTTTGGCTAGCTTGACGCCATACATCACCCCTTTGATGAGCGAGCCGCCTAGCATCGCGGGGATCGAGAGATAGAAGGAGAATTTGGCGCTGCTCTTGCGGTCGATCGAAAGAAGGAGGGCAGCGCAGATGGTGACTCCTGATCTCGAGGTGCCCGGGATTAAAGCCAGGCACTGGGCCAAGCCGATGACCATCGCGTATTGGAAGGAGATGCCTGAGACGCTGCGGATGTTGAACAAAGGATAGGTGTCAGAAGCGCGTTCTTCGTCTTCGTCATAGGCGGTCGCGCTGGATCTATTCAAGTGGTAACGACTTTGGATGTTATGGGATTTCCGTTTCAAAAGGAACTCGATGAGGAGGAAGAGCAAGCCATAGGCGATCAGGGTGATGGAGACGACCAAGTAGTTATAAAGATACTTGTCCATGTAGTTGTCTAAGATGGTGCCAAGCACCCCCGCGGGGATGGAGGCGACGAGGATCTTGCCCCACATGAGCCAGATTTCTTTTTTCTCTTCTTTGGTTTTGCTCTTCCCAAAGGGCCAGAGCTCCTTGAAGAAAGAGAGGATGACCGCGAGGATCGCGCCTAGCTGGATGATGACTAAGAAGAAGTCGTAGAACTCCGCGCCTTGAGTGGCTTTAAAGCCCCAATACTGGCCTAGGATGATCATGTGCCCGGTCGAGGAGACCGGAAGCCATTCGGTGATGCCTTCGACGATGCCGAAGACGATGGCTTTTAGGATTTCGATGAATGTGTCCATGCTTTCGAGGGGGACCTTCTTAAAAAGAAAGGAGGGATGCTCCCTAGGCGGTATTGTAGAAGGGTGGGAGCGAATTTGAAAGCGAAAGGGGAAAGGATAGTCTTTATAGACTAGGGGCGAAAAGCTGTTTTTGTTGCCCGATGGAAATAGGGCAATATAATTTTTGGCGTGAGGCATAAATCGCTTAAATCAATCTTGTCCTCTTGCAGGTCTTACGCACTGTTTGGCTTGCTAAATGTTATTTTTTTTGTTGCGCCTCTGTCGTGCAACTTTTATGCGAAGGATGTAAAGTTGGAGGCGGTCGCCCAAAAAATTTCGGACGCAGCAAACCAAATTAGTGAAACGAGCAATTCGCTCGCGGTGACCGTCAGCAATTCTAAATCGAACGAACAAACGACCGGCGCCAATAATTTCGGAATATCCGTGAGCACTTACAACGGCTTATATGAGTACAATTCTTTGCAACTGTCAGACGGAGTGTTGACGGATGATTTGTCCTTTTTTTATGGGGACCAAGAGCTTAATCAAATAAATTATGTCCTTACTTCGGATTACTTTTCGAATCACCAAGGGCTAAGAGGAATTTTGTTCGATAAGTACGAACTTTATTTATACCGAAGCGCCCCTAATACCTCCTTTTTGGGAACTTACGATAACTTCTGCTATATCACTGAGCGTACTGCCAAGTTGATTTTAGCTAGCAACCCCAATTTAAAAAGCTACGATGATATCATCAGCACTACGCTCAACGTGAAATATGGGGATACGCTAAGCGTTTGGAAAATCGGAAATATTGTGCTTGAACAAGAAGAGACTTATGAACAACTCTCAAATATCTATAATGATTTTTTGCTGGCTTATAAATATTTGCCCGATCCAATTTGCAAGCAAATCAAGCTATCCGCTTACTTTGGAACCAATACTTACTTCAATATTGAAAAAATAGGTTCTATCTCGAAATTAGAAGGTGCATTTTTAGAAATCTATAGGAAAAATCTTGGCGGCCTCGATCAAACGTTTTTGGATGGGATGGAAACGGAACTTAATGAGCTTGGAAAGATCGGCTACCTAAACGTTATGTTCTATTTTGAAGTAGCGTTCGTTGTTTTTTTGGAAGCCCTGTTCAATTTTTGGTATTTGAAAAAGCATGACGCGATGAAACTCTTGCCGCTTCTAGGCTGGCTAACCGGTTCTTTAATCGTCACTTATGTCCCATTTTGGCTGGTTTATAAGGCGACTGCCAATGTTTATTTTCTCTCCAATTTGGGCGTCCTTGGCCTGCTGATTGCTTTTTTCGCGTCCGCCTTAACCACAATAGCGTTTAGATGCTATCAAAAGAGGGCTTCGAAATGAAAACATTTAGCTTGAAAAAATGTTTTGCTGGATTCGACAACGCAATCCGCTCCCTCCTTGTGATCTCGCTGTTCCTTTTCTTTTTGACGTTCTTTTTGTTTCAGGAAGTCGCACGTTGGAACTACACGATGTATGCCCCTGCCGGGATGACTTTTTTGCTTGGTCTCACCTATTACATTAAGAAAAGGAAAATCCCGGATTTGCGGCCGATGATGTGCGTTTACGTTTTTGTTGGAATCGCGTATCTGACATCTCTTGTTGCCAACCCCAAAGCCGCTCTGTCGTATAGCACATTGTTTATTTTGGCCTTCTTCTCTACTTCCGTTTACTTGAGCTGTCGGATCATCGGGGATGTTAAAGTTGTTTTGTGGGTTTCGTTCATCGCCAGCCTGTCGCTAGTTTTCGGCTTTATCGCAGTTTATTTCAAAGACATCGTTAAGCTTAATTTTTCAGGTAGGTTAGGCGGTTTTTTTGGGAACGAAAATACCGTAGCCATGAGGCTTAGCGTCTCCGCGGCTTTAATGGTATCTATTGGGATCTACGACAAAAAATATTGGCTGCTCCCCTTTGCTTTGATCCCATTTGTCTTGATTGCTCTTACCGGAAGCAAAAAAGGCTTGATCTATATAGGAATTATAACAGTTTTCGCCGTTCTTTCTTTCTTCCGAAAACGCATCAAGCTCGGCCTTGTTTTTTGCGGAGCGGCCATTTTAGGAATGACTTTGCTCCTATTTTTGGTTCCTGCGTTCGAAACGATTAAGTCCAGGCTGGTGGACTATGTGAGTTTTCTTTTCGGAAACTCTGCTGACACCTCTTCCTTCAGCAGGTCACTGTATAAACGGACCGCATTCTACTTATCTTTTAAAAACCTTTTCATCGGTTATGGAATTGACGGTTTCAACGTAGCCTCTGGAATCGGGACGTATTCCCACGATAACATCTCGGAACTGCTTTGCAACTTCGGCCTCTTTGGGCTTTTTTCCTTCTATGCTATTTTTGCTTGTATAGGTTTGAAATTCAAAAACGTA
Organism: Lachnospiraceae bacterium; assembly: GCA_963658395.1. GTDB lineage: Bacteria > Bacillota_I > Bacilli_A > RFN20 > CAG-826 > Alloenteromonas. The sequence continues at coordinate 6,081 of CAVKPZ010000103.1, forward strand.
ATCAGGAAGCCAGATGCTTCGATTGTGTTTTACTTGCTACTGCTTTGCTATCTTTTTACCTCGACGACCGCTATTTACTATTACGATAAGCTGCCCTTTGTCTTGTTCGCGGTCTGCATTTTCATCAATGAGACAAAAAACATTCGGGATTCGAAGATAAAAATTTGACCTTGCTTTGTCCAAAAGCCTATTTTTAATTTTTCCCGGAATCGCTTGGTAATTTCGCCTTTTTTCGCCACTTTTCACCGACCAAAAACCTCGTTGGGTTCCAAAGCAAAAGCAAGCTGGCGATTAATAAGGATACGCCAAAGGAGATTATGAAGTTTAATGGGGCGATACCCGTTTTTAGGATTTAACACCCCAAACTTTAGGATTTGAAAATATTTTCAAGAA
>CAVKPZ010000104.1:0-6192 GCA_963658395.1 Lachnospiraceae bacterium
AAATCGGTCTCGGCGCCATCGTCGGTGACGAAAACTTCGCCATGCTGGTAAGGACTCATCGTCCCAGGATCGACGTTTAGATAAGGATCGAACTTCAAGGTGAAGACCTTATAGCCTCTTTTTTTAAGAAGCAAACCAACCGAAGCGGCAGAGATGCCTTTTCCCAAACTTGAGACGACCCCGCCCGTGACAAAAATAAATTTCGTGTCCATAAAACCCACCGCAATTCCCGCGGCCCCTTTGCAAAAAACAACATGTTACATTTTAAGCGCGTGATTAAAAAGAGGCGATAATCACTTTATTATTTTTCGTACAATGTCCTAATTTTTATGGATTTATTTCGCCGCAAAAAGCTCAGCAAATCAAAGATAGTCGATGATTAGGTTGCCGCTTACCAGTTTTGCCTCAGCGTAAGCCCCGCTAAGAAGAGGCAAAGAGGGAGGGACGTGGCCTAAATCCACCGAATAGAGGATAGGCACATTCAGCTCGCCCAGCAAATCGGCGAAAGAAGCCAAAGGATTTGTCCCAAAAGCCTCCTCACGATGAAGGGGCCTCCCAATCAAAAAGCCCTTCGCTTTTTTGAACCAGCCGGCCTCTTTCAATTGGAAAAGCGCCCTGCGAATCGCAATCGCATTTAAGTCACAGGATTCAAGGAACCAAATAATCCCTTCGGGGTGATTCGCATTGAACTCTTTTACTTTATCGAACCTCGTCCCGCATAAGGAGACGAGGCAATCGAGGCATCCTCCAAGCAGCGCCCCCTTAAAAGGGGCTTCATATCCAATCGGAGTGATGACTTTCTCCTGAGTAAGGCGATAACGATATAAAGGATGATTGGGGTCACTATGCGTGATGGAATACTTGGGATAGCCTTCAAAATGAGTCTCCCCCTTGAGCAGCCTTAAAGCATCTTTTTCGCTGCAGCGGAAGGGTCGCGCGTAAAAAGAACCCGCATGGGGGCCATAGATTGAGACCACGCCGCATAAGGTGTTCAGGAGGAAAGTAAGATTCGTGTTGTCACTATAGCCCACGAAGAACTTTGCCTCGCCTTTCTCAATGGCCTCAAAATCCACATAAGGTAGGATCTCGATCATCGTTTCTCCCCCGCCAACGGAAACGATGGCTTTCGCAGAGGAAGAAAAGGCCTCGTTGATTTCTTTTCCTCTCTCTAAGGGCGAGGCGCTTCCAGCGACCCCTTCATCCTTATAGACATTCGGATATACGCGCGTAAGAAAGCCTTCCTTCTGAAAGTTTTTTAGCGAAGCTTCCATTCGGCTTCCGTAAGGTTCGGTGGTAACGCCGAAAGAGGGGGCGACAAAAGCAAGAGTGTCTCCTTTAGCCAAAGGAGAGGGGCGCCTTAGTTTATTCATTCTTCGGGAAAATAGATTTTATAGGAGGTCGCGTTCGGGACGACTTCCCCATCGATTTGCAAACCCGTGGGACGGTCGAATTTGACTTCAATCACCTTGGCCCTCTGAGCGAAAACGTGTTTTTTCTTGTTGACGTGCTTGCCGGTAAACAAAGAAGGGAACATCATGAGCGTGCCAAGCTTCCCAGCCCCATAGACGCTGACGAAGGTCAAAAGGCCATCGTTCCTTTTTTGCATCGGGGCGACCTGCATACCGCCGCCGTAATAGCGGCCGTTCATGCCCGCCGCGATATAGGAACGATTGAAGGTGTATTCCTTGCCATCAAGAAGCACGGTCGCCTTAGGGGCGACATAGCTAGTGAGGAGGAGTTTCACGGTGATGTTTCCGTAATTGATGTTGGTCTTGCCTTCTTTCTTCATTTCCTCGGCTTTGACGCAGCACTCGCCGTCGATCCCGTATCCAATGCCGTTCACGAACCTCCTTTTAAGGCCCATCGTCTCAACCACAGGGAGATGACTGATGAAGGGTTTTAACGGAACAAGACCATCTTCTTGTTTGGAATTGATGACATCGTTAAGGAAATCGTTCCCTGTCCCAAGGGGGAGAAGGTACAGTTTTTCCGGGATCGGGGCATCCCCGATATCGTTGACCAAATGGTTGAGCGTTCCGTCTCCGCCCGTAATAACGACCATGTCATCTTCTTTGAGGTTTTTAAAGAACTCTTCCTTATTTAGGGCGATGAGGTCGAGGAATTCGAAATCCCCGTATTTGGCCTTCAATTTCTCGGCGGCAGAAAGCGCGTCTTCCTTGCCTTCGCCGGCATTGGCCTTGCTATTAAAGAGCATATAATTCATAAAGTATTCCTCCTTCCAGATCTTGCCGGATGAGATTGACGGCCATGTCCCTCACTTGCTGAGAGGAAAGGCCTTCGTACTCTTTTGGCTTTATGACTTTAAGAATATCAAGATAAACGAACGTAGGCCGCCAAGGAGAGCGTTTGGCAATCTCCTTCGTCCCTTTGACGCAGACCACCGCAATCGGCGCCTTTACGTCCATTGCCGCGCGGAAAGAGCCTGGATGGAACTCAAGGAGCAATTGATCGGTCTTGTTGCGCGTCCCCTCCGGGCAGATATCCACATCAGCGAGATTCGCTTTCAAATATTGCCCAGCTTGTTCGATTGCCTTTGCCCCCTCCACAGGGTTCTCGCGGTTGATGGGGATAAAGCCCGCCATCTTGACGAAGGGGCCGGCAATCGGAAACTTCATGTTCTCTGGCTTTGTGACCGCGACCATCGGATGGCGGAAGGTGGCAAGCATCGCCATAGGGTCGAAGTTCGAAATGTGGTTGTTCACATAAAGGACTTTCTCTTTTGGCAATTTGCTGCCGCCCCTCACTCTCACATGGATATTGATGGCCCAGAACAAGGTAATAACCGTCTGGTGAATGATCCCACAGTAAAAAAGGGAGGGTTCGGTGGGTGCGGCTTTCCGTTTAAGAAACTCTCCCCAAACAATCAAGAAAACGAGCCAAAGACCGAAGCAAATGTAATAAAGAAGGAGCCAAAGCGGAAGGGCAAGAAGCCAAAGGTAGGTGTTAAATTGCGCCAAAGGATAAGCGCAGCCAAGGGCGGCGCCCAAAGAGAGAAGATAGATGACGGTGTTCAAAATCATCGTTGCCTATTATGCGCGCGCGGCCGTTTTTTCTCAATAACCCGTAAACCGTTGCTAATCCTTAGGAAAAGCGAGCAAGTCCATGCATACTTGATAAGCCAAAAGGATGCCGGCAGTAGGAGGAACAAAAGAAGAAGACCCAGGAATGGTCTTTTTGCCTGGAGGAAGCGGTTCGTTCAAGGTGCCTTTAAGCGTCCTTGGGGCTTCAATCGAATAGACCACTTTAAGGTTTTTTATGCCGCTTTTGCGGAGTTCTCGGCGTAAAACCCTAGCCAAGGGATCGCCTTGCGTCTCAAAGATATCCCCGATTCTAAGCTGGGTGGGGTCGAGCCTATTGCCGCATCCTAAAGCCGAGATGACCGGGACACCACGGTTCTTCGCCTCTTGAATGATGCATAGCTTTCCCGACATCGTGTCGATAGCATCCACGACGTAATCGAAAGTTTCAAAATCGATGTCCCCGCGATCCTGCGGCAAAAAGAAGCAGCGATGCTTATGGACGATGGCGGATTCGTTAATCGAAAGAATCCGCTGCTCTGCGACATCGACTTTCGCCCTACCAACTTCGCTTAGGCTTGATAGGCACTGACGGTTCAAGTTGCTAAGGGAAAAGCAGTCATTGTCGATGAGATCGAATTCGCCGATGCCGGCTCTAGCCAAAGTTTCCACCGCGCTTCCACCCACTCCGCCTAGTCCAAAAACAGCCACACGCTTGCAACTAAGTGCTTCGATTGCTACTTCGCCTAGGATTAAGGAAGAACGCGCGAACTGAGGCTTCATAAGGCAAATTATACTTCTCCTAATAGAAAACATTTGAGAAGAAAAAGCGATGCGATTCCTCTAAAATGCTGGCCATGAAAAGCAAAGTCATTCTCTTCGACCAAGACGGAACCCTTCTCGACAGCGCCCCCGGCATCAAAGAATGCGCCCAAGAGACTTTAAGAATGCTCAGCTACCCCGTCCCCGAAAAGAAAGATCTCAATTATTTCATCGGGCCCCCTCTAAGAGACTGTTTCCGCTTATCTAACGTTAAAGAGGAAGATCTTGAGAAAGCCGTCGCTCTCTATCGCGAGTTTTACGAGAAAGACGGCAAATACAACGCAAGTGTCTATCCTTCCGTCCTAGAAGGCCTCCAAAGTCTAACGCGAACAGGCTATCGTCTGTTCGTCTGCACTTCCAAAAACGGCGATCTAGCAAAAGACATTCTCGAGAAATTCGGCCTCAGCCTTTATTTTGAAAAGACCTTCGGCTCCTCTTCAGACGGGGTAGGAGCCAGAAAAGGGGAAATCATTCACCGCTGTCTCTCTTATATCAATGAAGGAGCCGACGTTTTGATGATTGGGGACACCCATCTAGACGCCGAGGGGGCAAACCAGAACAACATCCCCTGTCTTTTGGTGAATTTTGGGTACGGGGATAAAGCAAAAATTGAAAAAGAGCGGCCCTACGCCACAATCAATTCCTTCTTAGAGATTGACCCCCTCTTTAAAAAAATATACGGCGGCAATTAGCCTAGCGTCCCCTTCTTCTTTAGATAAACCTCAAAGGTCTTTGAAAGGTAATCTTTTACTTCCTTTGCAAACTCATCATCGATTTCAGATAGGCGATTATCTCCGACCAAAGGATCGATGTAGCGCTTCTTGGCGCTAATTCTGAGATATCCCTTTTTAGCAATGGTGCTCTTCTCCAATTCTCCCATCTCAAGGTAAGAGGCCCATTCTTCTTTGAGCTTTGAAGAAGAAAGCTTCGCGATGAGTTCCGGCTCCCCTTTGTTTAAGTCGTTCAGATCGAGAACCCCTATTCCAATCGCCTTCTTGAGGATCCTAGCCAAAACTTCCATCGAATAGCGATCCTCATCGCAACAATAGATACGCCCTAGGGACAACGCAATTTCTCCGAAGCGTTTCGCACTTTCAAATTCCTCAAAGCCCAATTCCCCGCTTGGGAGAATGGATACAGAGTCATAGATTGCCTGAATATCCCCACGTTTCAAACGAAGAAGGTTCAGGGCGTTTGACAAAGTGTATTCAAGGCGGTCCGCGGAAAGCCTAGGGGAATCATTGTCGGCGATTGGATACTTGTGATAATCATCAATATCCTCGGAATGAAGGTTCAAAAATCCAAGCAAATCCTGTATATCTTTGCTTTTTGCGATGATTTCGGAAGTTCCCTTCTCCGTGGATTCTTGGGATTCGTAATCCCCATGAAGAAAATCGATCACGTGGGCGAAACAGGGACTAGCGATGTCGTGATATAGGCCCGCCAAAGTTTGCTTTGGGTCATGGGTGAAACGCCAAACAATCTCCCCCACCCCCACGGAATGGATGTAGCGCGAATAGGAATCGATGTATTTAAAAAGCGGAAAAGAAGTGTATTCGAGGCCACAGTTCATCCCAACCTCTTTCAAGCGTAAGAACTCTTTTGCCCCGATTGCCTTTTCCCACCAAATAGGACGCTCGTCCTTTGGAAGATAAGAAATTGTCTCTAGTTGTTTTCTTTCCATCTGGGTTTATTCTAAACTATGCGGCGGAGGTAGTTTATGAGAAAAGCGTTTCGTGTTATTTATCTTCTAGTGATGCCGGTTTTGTTTCTCGCGTTGCTGGCGATTTGTTTGTCGTTCGAGGGAACCATGGTCATGAGTTCAACCGCCTCTGTCGAGGGGGAATCAATCGCGAGTTCCTATATCGGGGTGAGCGCCAACTGCACCGTCAATTTGAACGGGATTGTTTTCATGGTTGAAAATTTCCAAGCTAACCTCGCGAAGCAATTCCAATACGCCCTTTCGGGCTTGACCTTAGTCTTAACAGATACCACCAGCGGTGACCCGCTATCGCTTGGCAATGAAGTGCAAATCACTTTGCAGCTTCTTTCCGTCATCGGCATCATCGTCTTCGGAGTCGGCTTCTTCCTCTCCGAGGTCGGCTATGGTTCAAAAATCGTGACCATCTTAGGCGCCCTCATCCTTATCGGCGGCTCCATCTGCATCTTCGTGGACGGCAATCTAGACGAAGGTCTCCGCTATATTCTCAACGTCGAAACCGTTCAAAACGGGGAAGCCGTCGTGTCCCAAGCGCTAAATTTCCATCTCGATTGGCTAACCGTGAAGCTCGTTGCCGGCGTCGCAGACGGGCTAACCATCCTAAACGTACTC
>CAVKPZ010000105.1:0-6170 GCA_963658395.1 Lachnospiraceae bacterium
GCCACTACTTTCTCATCGTTGTTTCTCATTTTATTACCAACCAAATTATTACCAACCAAATTATACAACGAGGTTGGTAATATTTTCAATTTTTAACAAAAAGGTCTTATCGGATGATCAGAATGAAAACGACGCATCAGTAAACGCTTCGACTTTTTAGGCGTCACGGTTAAAACTACAGATTTCAGAAAAAAGCGATTGCCGTTCTTCCGCCTTTCCCTTTCTTGCATAGCCTTCTTCACCACTACATAGTTATAAAAGCGCGCTGAATACGTGAAGTTTTGCATTTACAGGCCGATTATAAAAACTGCCGTGCTAAGGCCAAAAAATATAAAAACGGCAAGTTTGGCAGAAAATTAACGGCAAGTTTGGCAGAAATATGTGCGGTACTACAAACGGCGCTAATATTCTCCATTATGTACCCATCGTTAGCACTCAAAGAAAAAGATTGCTAAACACTCTGATGACCACTATACTATTGATTTGCTCGCGCAAATATTGAAATCAGGGGGTAATTCATGAACGAACATTTCATTGACGCCGCTAACATCGGTCACTCCATCAAAGCCCTTCGCCAAATGGCAGCCATGAGCCAAGAGAGGCTCGCCGAGCTCTCCGGCTATAGCGTTCGTAACCTTAGGCGCCTCGAAAACGATGACACCAACAGCATCGCCACCATCAACCTCTTCGCCTCCATCTTCCAGGTCTCGGCCTTCGACATCCTTAACGGATGTTTTCTTTTTATGCGTCTTTTGTTACGTCAAATCTTAACTTTTCACCTTTCCGCATAATAAAAAAGCCCTCAACGATCTTAACTTAAACCCCTATTTCAATTTGCTATACATACGCATTAGCGACTGCCAGAGATAAGAAATCCGCCTTAAGACTTATGGCAAAGGCTCTCATTAAGGAAAACGTTCCAGCGTCGAAGTCCCTTCGCGTGAGATTGCCACTTCCGAAAGCAAAGAAAGCGACAAATAAATTTCGGCGTCCACTTTTCTTGACTAGTGCAAGACTAGTGCAAAGACATGTGAGTTCATTTGGAAAATTCAACCATCAAAGCAATATTTCATTTAGAAAAGTCGACCATATGCGCTATGGTTTCATTTAGAAAAGTCAACCGAACAATTGATTTTTCATTTAGAAAATACTATATTCAATTAGCGATAAAACTTAATGAAAAGAGGCGTATACATGGAATTCAAAAGGAAAATATATAGCAAAATCAAAGAATGGAAGGACGAAAAGAACAAAAACTCGGCGCTTCTGATCGAAGGAGCAAGGCGCGTAGGGAAAACCACCATCGTCAAAGAATTCGCCGAGAACGAATATGACAATTTTATCTATATAGATTTCACATACGCGACCGATGACATCAAGAGATTATTCAAGAAAATAAATCCGGCCAAGCCTTCATCTATGGATCAATTCTTTTCTGATTTGTTCTTGCTTTGCGAAAAAGTCTTAAAGAAAGGCGACTTAATCATATTTGATGAAGTCCAGCATTTCCCCTTGGCGCGGCAAGCCATAAAGGCTCTCGTGGCCGATGGAAGGTTCGACTACATAGAAACGGGTTCTTTGATTTCGATCAGGGAAAACACGCAGGACATTCAGATCCCTTCCGAAGAAAGAAGGGTCGAAATGCATCCGATGGACTTTGAAGAATTCTGTTGGGCGTTTAATTGGGAAGACAAGTGCGCTATGTTGCGCAACATTTTAAACGGACGCAAAACCATCGGCGAGAGCGCCCACCGCCAATTGATGGATGATTTCAGGCTTTATTTGGCTTTAGGCGGAATGCCGAAAGTCATCTCGCTATACCAAGAAACGAATTCCTTCATGCGCTGTGAAAAGGAAAAACAGGATATATTGAAGCTATATGATGACGATTTAAGAAAGCATGATAACAAATCCAGAACAAACGCCTTGAATATCTACAATTCGATGTTGCCGGCTTTAAAATCTTGGTCAAAGAGAGTCAAAACAGGATGCAAAAGCCAAAACATGGTGCAAGCTTATCAAAGATCGCTCAAGGATCTAGAGGACTCTAAAATAGTCAATTCCGTTTATCGCGCTTCGGACTTAAGCTTTGGCTCGCTCGTAAAAGAAGAAAACAGCTTCAAACTCTATCCACTGGACGTCGGATTGATGCTTAGTTCCTTAATCGGAGACGCAAACGAGGACTCCGAAAAGACTTATCTGAAAATAAGGACCGGGAATCTCAATGGCGCAAATTTCGGGTCTTTATACGAATCATTGGTTGCCCAAAGCCTCGTTTGCAACGGTAGAAAGGCCTTCTACCATTTATTCGACTATAACAATAAGAGATACGAAATTGATTTCGTTTCCTTTATAAGAGGAAAAATGAACGCGATAGAAGTGAAATCGACTAAAAAATTCACCACGTCTTCCCTTTCGACCCTAAAGCTAAAATATCCTCAATTGAAGTTCAATAAAATAGTCATCTCTCCCAAAACCTTAAGCTACGATAGCGACACCACTTATTTGCCGATATATATGGCCTTCTTGCTTTGATGACGGCATCGCAAAAAACAAAACGCCAACCTTGGTCTTCTTTCTCTCCCCTGGTTGTTTGGCTTTGATGATTTAGGAATCAGGCTTTGGCCAAAACAAGGACGCTATCGACGATCAGAAGGGCGCCGGCGATATAGAAGAAGACGTTCATGAAGTCCCAGGCAGCTTCATTGCCGCAGCCAAGCAAGACAATCACGACGCCGATCACGATGTTCAGGATGTTGCTGAAGATCCCGCTTTTTCTTTGAACAAGGCCCGCGATGCCTCCAACGGCCATCATGACCCCGCTCACGAGGAAGGCGACCCAAGCGATCGTCCAGGCGAAGGATATCATCACTGCGCCAAGGACGATCATGACGACGCCCATGAACACGTTATGCGAGCAGATGGAGATAACGCCCATAGCAATCACGATTGCCCCAATCACGGTGACGATGATCCCCATGATCGAGTTCGCGCCATTCACGCCTCCGACAATCAGCATGATGCCACAGACGAGCAGGGCCAATGCATACCACACACGTCCCATTTTAAAATTAGCCATAGATTGAAAGGCCTCCTTTTAACGGGGCTATTCTAGACCAGCAGAAGTTCAATTGATTAACGAAAATCAGATACCGCACGCTAGCGGCAAGGCGCGAAATTGGCGTTTTAGGGGACTAAATTTTGTTTTTCTACGGATTTAGTACCCTAAAACGTGGTTTTCGTAAAAATCTGGGAACCGTGAAAGCCTTTAAAAAAGAGGTCAGCGCCCCTTTTCTAAGACCAGCTCTTTCGCGTATTCCCTTTGCTTCTCGGTGATCTTGCCGTTAGAGATCAAATTCGCGATCGCATCGATTTTCTCTTCTAAGCCAAGCTCATGGATGGACGTGCTCGTCCTTCCTTCTTTTACGTTCTTCTCAATCAGAAGCGCATGATCGGAAAGACAAGCGACCTGCGGGGCGTGGGTGATCGCGATGACCTGGGTCGATAAGGAAATCTCGTAGATCTTGCTCGCGACGGCCTTTGAGGCTTCTCCGGATATGCCCGTATCAATCTCATCGAAGATCGCCGTCCCTACTTTGTTAGCAGAGAGGAAGATCGAATGGAAGGCGAGCATGATACGGCTGCTTTCTCCTCCCGAGATGATCTTCTCCATGGGTTTCAGCCCCTCCCCCACGTTCGTCTCCAAAAGGAACTGCACTTCGTCTATTCCGTCCTCTTTCAAGGCGGAAAGGTCTTTCGTTGGAGAAGAGAAGGCGATTTTAAACTCGTCGCGGAGCAAAAGGTCTTTTAGGCCCTTCTTCATGTTCTTCTCGATGAGCGAGGCGACTTGCCCTCGGATCTTAGAAAGGTCATTGCCTTTCTCATAAGCCTCTTCAAACGCGGACCTCGCCTCATCTTCGGCTTGCTCAAGATCCTCTTCGAAGGTCGAGCCTTTGCCTAGCAGCGATTCGAGTTCGGCTTCATATGCGATGAGCTCCGGGATGGATTTCCGGTACTTCCTTTCCAAGGAGGAGAGTTCGCTGTCGCGCTGCTCAAGCTCCTCTAGCCTCGCTGGATCGTAATCCAAAGAGGAGAAGAGGCCCTTCAAGGTGGAGAAGATGTCTTCTAGTTCATAATAGGCATCATCCAAACGCTTGGAGGCTTCTTGGTATTGGGATTGGAAAGAGACGAGCTTTGCGATGTTTTTGTTTAAATCGTAGAGCTTCTCAATCGCGTCCCCGTGGACGAGAGAAGAGGAATCCTGAACGAGAGAATAGATGGAGTCGTAATTCCTTAGCAAAGAGATCTCGTTCTCGAGCCTTTCTTGCTCCCCTTCTTCTAGAGCCGCCCCCTTGAGTTCGTTGTATTGGTATTCATAGAAGTCTCTTTCGGACTCAAGCTTCTCTTTCTTTTCCTTCAACTCCTCGTAATGGGCTTGCTTCTGGCGGTAAGAGGCAAGGGCAAGATGGTAGTTCTCCATATAGGGAGAGACCATCGAGGGGCGATAGGAATCGATCAAAGAGAGGTAGTTCTCGGGATTCAACAGCCTCATCGCGTCGAACTGCGAATGGATGTTCGCTAGAAGCGGGGAAAGCTTCGCGAGATCCCCCAAAGAAATCAGGACCCCATTGGCTTTGATATAGCTTTTGGCTTTGCCGATGACCCTTTCGATGAGCAAGTCGCCATCGAAGGGAACGTTCAAAGAGGAAAGAATCGCCTCTAATTTAGGCGAGGAGGCTTCGAACTCCCCACGGATCGTGGCTTTGCTTTCCCCTTGGCGGATGAGCTCGCTAGAAGCGCGCTGGCCAAGCAGCAAGGAAAGAGAGTCGATAATCAGGCTTTTGCCTGCGCCTGTTCCGCCCATCAAAACGGTGAAGCCGTTTTTGAAAACGATGTCGACGTTCTCTAGGATGGCAAGATTGGTGATCGTTAGGCGCTTCAGCATGGCGGAATCATTATACGAGGATTGAAGGCAATCTTCTTAAAGCAGTTGCTCTCCTTGCCAAAAGCCTTTCGCCAGCAAATCAATCATCATGGGATAATGGGACGGATGAAAGAAAAAGCAAAAGAAGCTTGTGTTCAATACGAATTAAGGCAATACAACACCCCCGCTTATGTTCTTTCGAGTCGAAAAAGATGAGTTTGGAGAAATAGCCTACCTCATCGAATGGGTAAGCGAAGATGAACGCGGTCTCCTTCCGATTGGCTTAGACCCGACTCCAGAGGGAATCGGAAAATGGCTTCAAACCCGTATCCTTCCAAAACATAGGCAGTATGCGGATCAGATCCTTGCTAGAAGCGGAGTAAGCCGCAATGACGTTTTGGGCATCATCAACATTTGCAAAGGCCTTTCCCTTAACGACAGCTACTGGGTCGTTGAAAAAGGATTCGTGGGGAAATTCGAGGACTATAACCTTTACCAACATAACTTTACCAGAACCCTAGCTCTGATCGCCTACACGGGGCGTGGCAGCACGGGCATAAAAGGATTTACTTCCTCGCCGGAATACACCACAAACGGAATGCTCCGCAAATGCTGGAGAAGGATCGAAGGCAAAATCTATCTCTACAAAGGAGGAGCTTCAGGAGCCTCCAACGCCGGGAACGAGCCTTATTCCGAATATTACGCGTCCCAGATTGCAGAAACGATGGGCGTCCACCACGTTCCTTATGGCTTAGCCAAATGGAAGGGGATGCTATGCTCGACCTGTGAATTATTCACCAACATAGACGTTTCGTTCGTTCCCATATATAAATTCACCGGGGACGCCACTCTTAAGAAAACGGCTAGCTACTTAAAATCACTTGGCCAGGAGTTCTACGGCGAATTCGCCGATATGATGGTTTTCGATGCCTTAATCTATAACGTTGATAGGCACGCAGGAAATTACGGCCTTCTTGTCGACAACAAAACCAACAAACCCAAAGGTTTCGCCCCGGTTTTCGATAACGGCTTAGCGCTGCTGAACTTCGCAATGGACGATGATTTAGCCGATATTGACGCCTACTTAAAAACGCGCTTCCCCGCTTATAACGGCGTGACGTTCGAAGAGATTGCCAAAATTTTCCTTTCCGAAAGACAGAAAGCGATGCTGCGCAAACTCATCAATTTCAAATTCAAGAAGCATCCTAGATACAACTTGTCCAATAAGCGTCTCAGAGTGCTAGAG
>CAVKPZ010000106.1:0-6090 GCA_963658395.1 Lachnospiraceae bacterium
TACGGACCATTGGTGTAGCGGCCTAACATGTCTCCCTGTCACGGAGAAGATCACGAGTTCGAATCTCGTATGGTCCGCCAAGCTGCAGGTGTAGTTCAGTGGTAGAACACCAGCCTTCCAAGCTGGTTATGCGGGTCCGATTCCCGTCACCTGCTCCAGAAGCAAGAAAGCCTCGATAACGTCGAGGTTTTTATTTTTTGCGGTGAACAAAATGGTGAACTTTTGGTGAATAAAATGTTTCTATAACACCTTTGTTTCCATTTTGCCTCCGCATAAGCCTGTTTTCTTGCCGGATCTGTATTTGTTGATAACTCGCTTCGATGAATTCTGCAGTCTCTTGAGGCGTCAAATTCGAGCCCAAAAACTCTCTCTGTAACGTCGGTTTTGGAAGCCCGCATAAATTCCCTTGCCCGCTTGGTGCCCTTGTGCCAATCGTTCTGACATTGCTCGACTTGCCGCTTAAATTCTTCCAAAACCACTTTTTGCATTAACGGCATTCTGGCCATCTATCCAAAGCACACAACGAAAATTTACCTTTTAATTTCCGATTTAGAACTTTGAAAACATTGCCTACCGGTCCTGGTTTTCCTTGAAATCGTCCTTGCCGAAGGTCTTGGTCTCGATCTCCTTGGCCGTGAACTTGGGGTTCACCATGAAGGCGACTTTGGGCTTGCCGTGGTTGGCGCCGATGCCGTCGTGGTCGTAATCGTCGTTCCAGTCCATCACGGCGGCGACTTTGAAGCCGAGGGTTTTCTCATAGATCGCATCAAGAGGCTGCCTATAGGAAATATAACCATCAAGGGTTCTCGCTTTCTCCTGAATGATCGGAGCGACCGTCTTGAGGAAACCGCCGTTTTCCCACAGACTGAAAACGCTTATCAAATCCTTACCGTTTTTTGTAATTGCAAAACCAGACAGCCCGTCTTCGGAAAGGAAGCATTCGCAGTCTTTGTAACCGATGTTGCCATCTGCGCTGTCAACTTCATGGAGGTCGACAAGCTCGCCGAACTTAAGAAATTTTCTTGAAACCTCGAAAATATCATGATAAGCCTTGCTATCCACGCTTTCGCAGATAACGGCTTTTTCATTTGTTTTCGGATTTAATAAAGCCCGCTGTCGATAAACCCTGCCGCCTGCAGAGGCGTCAAGTTCCAACCCAAAAGCTCTGGAAAGTCGTTGTCGTAGATTTTCATCAATTCTTTCACCTGCGCGGTATCCTTGTACCAACCGCTCAGGCATTGCTCGACTTTCTTCTTGTATTCTTCCAAAGTCATCTTTTCCATCGAGGACATTATAATCCCAATGCCAAAACCCCAATGAAAACAATTTCTTTAACCCTCGCTAGATGATTCTTAAAAACTCCGTCACGGTCTAAAACCCTATCTTTCTTTTGGCTGTTCTTGAAGACTAGCCTCCTTCTCACTCTTCAAATAATCAATTTCATTGGAGAACTTCTCTTTGAGTAAAGTGAGGCCCCATACCAATGTCAAAACATTTTTGCCCTTCATTCATAAGCTTTTCTCTTCCGTCAAAATTCCAAAAAGCCTGCAAAACCAGCCTAAAAGAGATATCCTATGCGCATGCAAAAAACCATCATTCTAGCAACAAGCAATCCAGGCAAAGTAAAGGAGTTCGCGGATCTCCTCAATCCAATCGGATACAAGATAATTTCACTAAAAGAGGCCGACATCGTCTCAAACCCAATCGAAAACGGAGCGACTTACAAGGATAACAGTTACATAAAAGCCCTGGATGCTTCAACAAAGACGGATCTGCCCGTCCTCGCCGATGATTCGGGAATCGAGATCGAGGCCCTAGGAAACAAGCCGGGCATCCACACGGCGAGATACGCGAAAGAGCAAGGCGGCTTTCCCAACGTTTTCGATGTCATCTTTTCCAAACTAAAAGGGCAAAGCAACCGGAAAGCCGCGTTTCACTGCTGCTTATGCCTTATCCCTGGCAAAAATCAGGAACCTCTATTCTTTGAAGGCGTTTGCCCTGGCGAAATTCTATGCGAGGCCAAAGGCGAAAAAGGCTTCGGGTACGATCCGATTTTCCACAGTTACGAGGCGAATGAGGATTTCGGCACCGCCAGCGAAGAAACCAAAAACAAATATTCCCATCGTGGCAAGGCTTTTCAAAAGCTTAAAGATTACTTGCTTACCAAGTAAGGCAAAGACCGACAATGATTAGCGCCTGCGCCAAAACGTAGGTGCCCATGATGAAAAAGTCCCTCCGTTTGGCGTCCTTCACGAAAGACGTTTTCAGTAGGAAGCAATCGGATACGATGAAGCTCACTCCGCCTAAGGCGCAAAGGAAAAGGAACTCGAATTTCCCGAAGAAGCAACCCGCCGCCGCGAAAAGGAAATCCAAAACGAGCAGCCCGAAATAAAGGGTGGCCCCGAAAGCCATATGAGGCTCTTTGACTGCTCTGTGGATAAGGTGATATCCCAAAAAGCAGAAAAGGATGTAAAACACCGCAAAACCAACGTAAATTTCCCAAGGGAAAGCGCAAATCAAGCAATATCCAACGATATAAAATATGTGTCCTATCAGAAAGGAAAGCGTGCCGAACACCATCGGGTAGACCTTGTGTTTTTTAAGTAAGAAGAAGTCACCGATCACTCCAAAAGAGGCCCCAACGTAAATCGGCCAAGCGTTGCCTTTCCAGCAGGCAGCCATCGCAATTAAAAAACCCACGCAGAAGCATTTCGTGATTTTTCTTCCCCGCTCATTCTCCACGAAGGCGAAGCAGAGTTCCACTGCCGTTGCAAAAACCGACAAGCCAAAGAAAACGTAAGCAGCCACCGGGATAGCGGAGAAAATCGAATTATCCATACGCATGTTAATGATAGCGAATTCCCCTTCTATCTTCCATCGCGCTTCGTATAATCATCCTAAAGAGGCGAATAGGCATGGATAGCAACAAGAAACTCGGAACGAAAAAATGGATCGCTTTCGTTATGGTGGGGCTTGCGGGGCAGCTTGCCTGGGCCATTGAGAACAACTACATCAATCTTTGGGTCTATTCCCAGTCCGGACGTGCCGATTTCATCAATTGGATGACGGTAGCTAGCTCAATTGTCGCGACTATAACAACGTTCCTTATGGGCGCTTTGTCCGATAAGCTCGGCAAGCGAAGGATTTTCATCGCGGGGGGCTATACCATTTGGGGCTTCTTCGTCTTCGCTTTTGCTCTTGCCTCTCTGCAAAACGGGGTGAGCCTATGCGGAGAAGGGGCAAACGCCTTGCTTTGGGTGGGAATCATGAACGTGATCATCGATTGTCTGATGACCTTCCTAGGCTCCACCGGGAACGATGCTTGCTTCAATGCGATGGTCACCGAGCAGACCAATGAGAAGAACCGGCCGTTCGTAGAAACCGTTCTCTCGGTTTTGCCACTCGTCGCTTTGATCTTGATGATGGGGATTGGGATGATCTTCGGAGTGCCCGATAATCAAAAAACCGGCGAAACCATGGCTGAATACGCCTCGCGCATCTCCGGCCCTTGGCTTTATTTCTTCTTGATCTGCGGAATCATCACCACCTTGGTCGGAATCGCCGCTTTCTTCATCCTTCCAAAAGACAAAGCAGCCAAAGATCAAAGAAGCGGTTACTTCAGGAACCTCGCTTATGGTTTTATGCCTAGTTCCATCAAGAAACACGCGCGCTTCTACATCGCCCTTCTCGCTTTCCTTTTCTTCAATGTCGCCGTCGACTCTTTTATGCCCTATTACATGGTTTACTTTCAGGGTTTCTCTGAGGTGAATTTCTACCTTGCGATGGGAATCATCGTCGCCGTGGCTGTCGCCGGTTCCATTGCCGTGGGCGCATTCCTGGATAGAATCGGCCACTTGAAAGTCTTGATCCCCGCGATTCTAGTCATGGCTAGCGGCGCCCTATTGCTCTTCCTAAGCCAAGCCCCTTGGGGCCTCATCGTCGGGGGATGCCTTTTGATGCTAGGATATCTAGTTGGAACCGCGGTCCTAGGCGCGGAAATCCGCGACCAAACTCCCGAAGAGAAAGCGGGCTCTCTCCAAGGCGTGCGCATGGTCTTCGCCGTTTTGCTCCCCATGGTCATCGGTAGCAACCTCTCTTTGGCGGTCTTCCAACAGCCTGGCGTAGACGCCTATGGGCAGGCGACGAAAACGCCGGATCATTGGATGTTTCTGGTGACCTGCATCTCTTGCCTCTTGACAATTATCCCGTCCGTTTGGCTCATTCTCGCGAACAGGAAAGTCAAAAGTGAAAGCGATCAGGCTTTGTAAGCCGGGGCGAGGGAGGTTTCCCCGATCTTGTTCCATTCAGGGGAATGCTCGATCTTTTCGAAATCCTCTTCCGTCATATCCACTTCGATTGTCACAAGCTTGTTGCAGCCGTAGAAAACGCGGGAGCCAATGGATTCAAGGGTGGAAGGGAGTTTGAAAGCAGCCAAAGAATAAAGTTGGGAGAAAGCAAAGGAATCCACTTTCTTAAGGCCAGGGAGTTCCAGAGCTTCAAGTTTGCGATTCCCCCGGAAGGCATTCGGGGCAACGTATACGACGTCGTCGGGGAAAATGGCTTCCGTCAGGGAAGAAGCGTAGCTGTCCGTGCCATCGCGGAAGCTTTGAATTCCTACCAGCTTGAATGTGCCAGGAAGAGCGGCGAGGTTCAAGTCCGCTTCGTGAAGCGTAGTTTGCGTGCGCGAGGGGGAAGGGACGAATTTCGTCAGCAAGTACCCGCCGTTCTCAGAGGAATACTCATAAGTGATCAGATCGCCTTCTTCGCCCGTCGCATCAATAGATTTGGCCACGATGACGGGATAGAGGATTAAATCGCTAACAATTTCAGCGAAGGGATCCACGACAACGTTTTTGTCCAGGTCGTTTTTCTTTTTGCTCCAAAGCCCTGTGAAAATTTCATCCGCGCTCAATCCTTCGATTTCTTTGGGGGCGGAATCTTTAAGGAAAGAGCCGTAAGAAACGGGTTTTGCTTCGATCAAAGAATCATTGGCCCGGTAGAAAGAAACGGTGAACATTTCAGGAGAAGACTTAAACACCGGGGATAGGGTGCATTCGTAAAGAATGTGCTCGGTATCAACCGGCTTCCCTTTGATTTCCTTTGGCGCATCTTCCGCGTATACCCCCACCCATTTTTCAAAAGCATAGACATTATGCTCATGCGTATAAGATGGGAGCGAATCCTTTATAGAACTTCCATAAGCAACGGTTTTGGTTTTTGGCAAAGAGGCCTTTATGGAATCATCATAATAAGAGTCATCGTAACTGAAAGAAACGTCGTAATTCAAATCATCGCCGCGGTCAAACGTCGCGGTCAGCTTCAAATCTTTCGTGACCACGATGTCGAAGATTTGGTCGATACCATAAGAGTTCCCCTCGCCATCCTCATATCCGGCAAGCTCATAGGTCTGATAATAATATTTTGGGAGGGGGTAAGCGACTTCTAGCTTTTCTTTGGCCGCTTCCCTAGAGCCAAACTCACGATCTAAAGCCTCACCAAGAAGTGACCCGTATGAAAGTTTGCTTTCCCGATCGTTCAATTCAAAAATGACTTCGGAATTGGCGTTTTCAATGGTGACGCTATAGGTTTCAAGAGCATCCGAAAAATGGGCGAAAACCATGCAATTCCCAGTTATGTTATCCAAATCTATCGAAGTGCCATCTTCGTAAAAGCCATTCCATCCGTCCCAAGTATAGGTATGGCCTTCTTGCTTTGTTTGACGGGTATTCTCGTAATCAGTCACTTCGCCGGCTTTGAAGTTGGTGAGGCGGGCCTTCTTGTTTGTTCCGTTTACAGCGACGTAACCTTCGCCTACTTTTTTGGCGCTGCTTGCATTGAGTTTCCCAGCCTCATATTGAATGCCTTCATAATCCGTATAAAACTCAATCGTGTATAGTTCAGTTTTGTTGCCCGCGGCGCAAGAGGCCAAAGCGGAAGAGAGAGCAAGAAGTCCAAGCGCAGAGCGGGTTTTAAGGTTCATAGGGGTATTATCCTATCAAACTCTCTTCTAAGGAAGAGAAAAGCGACTTGTTCCTTTCCCTTATGTAGCGTATATTACTCCGCGGTAGGTATTTTTTATGAACCGTAAAG
>CAVKPZ010000107.1:0-1247 GCA_963658395.1 Lachnospiraceae bacterium
AGAGATAAAGGGGTGCTATGATATTTGAGATGGGTCGGAAGCCTTCACCGGTTCCGTACACAAAATTCTTCAACGGCCTCCCTATCACGCCATATTCAAAGGAACATGACCATATAAATCGGCAAATAAAGAATGCCCTTTTTTTCATAGATGTCCCTATGGTTCGAAAGAACATAGCCTTTTTTGACGTGATAGTCCTTATTGGCCAAAAATTTGTTGATGGCGCTATGTACGGTGTAGTCTTTGCCCGATTTCACCTCGATTGGCAAGGATGAGAGGTTTTCGTAATCGTCAATGAGGAAATCGACTTCCCCATTGGTCCTATTGTCGTAATAGAAAAGGCGATGGCCATGGGCTTGCAATTCGCTAGCCACGACGGATTCATACACAGAGCCGAGATTCACACTTCTTTCATCCGAAAGCACGACATTGATGTTGTTTTTATAGAGGATCCCGGTGAGGATGCCGACGTCATTCAAATAGAGTTTCAATAGATTCTTCCCGGAGGATTCAACGAGAGGAAAAGTCGGAGTGGAAAGCGCTCTGACCTCCAAAGCGATTCCTGAGGCAATCAGATAATCGAATTCGTCTTGGAAATCCGAGTATCTTTGACCTTTTTTCTTCTCTATTTCCTTCACAACGACCCTCTTCTTTTTGTTTTCCAAATTAGAAGGGATCAAATCATAGATGCGTTTGATTTTGAGTTTGTGCTCCTTATCGTATTTGCCGGCGTCATCGCCATAATAAGCGCGAATATCGTTTTGTATCTTCCTGACTTCAACGATGTTCTTTTCCTTTATGAAGGAATTTACCGCGTCGGGCATCCCTCCGATGAGAAGATACTTCTTGAACAATCCCAAAACGTTATCGTGCGATCGTTCATCAAGACTTTCCAATTTTTGGAACTTTTCCTTCAAAGCGGCGATGGCGAAGGAATTGAAGCCATTGGCGAGCAGGAATTCTTCGAAATCAAGGGGATACATGTGGACAACGTCAATGCTCCCAATGGGTATAGAAGTGGTTTTGGACAAAGTGACGCCGAGCAAAGAGCCGCTGCAAATATAGGTGAAGCGATCATCTTGCTTTAAGAATTTAAGCAGTGTCAAGAATTGGGGATATTGTTGAATTTCGTCCAAGAAAACAAGGGTATTGCTCTTCTCCTTCATCCTTTCCCCCGCTATCGTGCTGAGTTGAAAATAAAAATCATCTTTGTTGGCAACGCTTTCAAACCGTTTATCGCCCAGGGC
>CAVKPZ010000107.1:1257-5995 GCA_963658395.1 Lachnospiraceae bacterium
CGCCCAGTGCGTCTTCGACAAAGTTGATTTCTATGTAATTAGGAAATCTTTCTTTCAAAAGCTCTTTGCCAACGTAGCGAATAATGAAGGACTTTCCGATCTGCCGAGCCCCATCGATGAGCATGATTTTATTCGATCCTTGTTCCAAATAATTGACAATAGAGGTCTCTATTTTTCTATGCAGCATAGCCGTGTTTCCCCTTTCTCTGCCTAAATAATACACTTTTCAAATGTTTTATATGTGTGTGTTTTACACTTTTCAAATGTTTTATCGATTTAAAAACTGCACTTTTCAAATAATGTCCTTGCTAATGCGCGGATGATCTAAAGGCAATCAAAGGATGGTAGTGCGTCTACATCCGCAGTACAAGCGTCTGCAAAACGTTGATTACTACACTTTGCAAATTCCCCGAATCAAAATATCGCCTCTATCCAATTAAAACTTTGGCGCATTCATAAAGGTGGGTTTCCACCCCTATGGGTTTTGATTCATTACAGCTTCTGTTCTTTTCCACATTTCATAAAATGCGTTCTTCTTGCTTTGAATTGGTTTTGCCCGATTCGAAAAAAACTTCTTTGCTTGCTTCATATACTCTTGCTTCTAATACTCATGGGTATATTGAAGAACTGAATATGTTCTACGATGGAGTTAAAGAACTCGCGAAACTTGAGAGGAAGCGCTTCGAAGAAGGACCATTCGCCGCCGTCTATGAAGCAGCGAGAATAGTGGAGACATCGCCGACCGGCGAGTTCGCGAAGGACAAGAAGCGCATAATGTTCCGGGTCAAGGAAGTCTCCGATGTAGACAATCCGAAGTCCTTCTCCTCTCCAATGCAAGGGGCGCATCAATAACCGCTTGCATAAAACAAGAAAAAGACCCTCACTTAGTTAGCGGAAGTCTTTGTAGGTTAGCTGATACTCCTCGATGAGTCTTGCCAACTTTTCATAAGAAATATCGTTTGTTCCTTTCTCCATCTTGCTGATGGATGATTTCGACGTATAGCCGAGTTTCTCAGCGAACTCTTTCTGGCTCAATCCGTCTTTTTTCCTCAGCTCAATGATCAAATCTCCTAACGCTTTTACTTCATTTACCTTTCTTTTCAACGACGAACAACTGATGCATGCGTGCTATATAGACTCTCTCGTTCTCCGTCGGATTGTCCAAGAACCGGTTCTTGAATTTCCCATATTCCTCTTTGGCATGCTCTATCGCTTTCTCATGGCTCACACGGCCTTTCCCGCTTAGGATATCTTTCCTCGTCATCTTAAGGAAATAGTCAAGCTCATTGGCCCAATCCGCCATCGTCATCACTTTCTCTTCCTTCGCTTGAAGCTCAGCGAAATCAAGATAGAGGGAGACAAGCCGATTCAATGTATCAAGTTCGTCGCGGCTAAGGTAATTTTTCGCGATGAAGGCATCGCTTTCAATCGGGTAGTCTCCTGAAAAAGAGGTCAATCCCATAAAATTCTTGGCTGCGTCGGCCCTTTCGTCGATGATTTCTGCTGCCGTTTTCCCCGAAACACCCAATGCATCTTGTTCTGAATCGTTTTAAAGAGCGCTTGTGCCTCATCGGACTTTGGGTCATAGTCAACACTGGTCGCAAAGATATCGAGCACTTGCCTCCAAAACACCTTCTCGCTGCTCCTTATATCGCGAATGCGGGCCAAAAGTTCTTTGAAGTAGCGACCGCCCCCGGTTTCCTTCAGGATGTTGTCGTTCATAACGAACCCTTTGCTCGGATATTCGTGCAGCGTACCGGTGGCCCACCGCCTGAAGCGGGTGCCAATGTCGCCTCTCACGCGATAGCCAACAGCAATAATGGCGTCCAGATTATAATGTTTTACATTGTAGTTTTTCCCATCGGAGGCAGTTGTTCGGAAATTCCGAACAACTGATTTAGAGTCCAGTTCACCGTCGCTTAGAATGTGCTTAAGTGCTCAGAAATATTGCTCTTGCTAGATTGGTAAAGCTCAACAATTTGATCAAGAGAAAGCCATATTCCCCCGTCGATGACTTTAACTTCAACATTGACCTTTTCATTGACCTTATAAATGATGATTGGATTTTGACCGCTCATACATGAACTCCTTTTTGCTTTATCTATTTTAGGAGAAAGTTGACCACCAGCCCACTTTTGACAAAATTAGGGTAGCGTTCCGCGAACGTAGGTGGCAGAAAAGAAAAATGTCAGCATCTTACCAACCTTTGATTCTCAAGCATGTGGGCAGTTGGGGCTATCATCGAAGGGGATGTCGCTAGAAATATGATTGAGTTCCCTCTCTTCTTCTCCGTCTTCGCGACGATGGAGTTGTTCAGTTCTTTGACATAGTACCTATCAAACAGCTGCGCGCGGGGATCCTTGAGCGCATTGTAAGGTCTGCCATGCCCCGGCGGACACCAGATAACAATGACGTTCTTCCCTAAGAACTTCACAGGCTTCGAGGATGCAACGGAATTCTATGGTTCTTTGTAATATGAAACTTCTTGCAACTCCCTAAAAGCCGGCAAAACGAAGGATCCGCTGGAAGAGCGAGAAGGATGAGGGATGGTCAATTAGCGGCCGCAAATGGTTTACGCCGCTTCTTGGCATCGCACAATAATCACGCAAATCACCGCTGGATTGAACGCCTTAGCCAAATCGCCCGTTTCGTTGTAAAAGATCAGCCAACTATAAAAGCCTCGATTTTAAGCAAAAAAGACAATTTTTATCCTTATGAAAGCGGTGACAATCGATTTAAAGACAAAAAAGAATAATTTCATCTCATTTTAGACAAGAGCCGTAGAATGCATTTTGTTTTAATCCAATTACATAAAGGAGTGACTATGCGAAACAAACGGCTCTCAGTACTTCTTCTTTCTTTCACTGTTCTATCGATCGGGCTTTCGCTATCGAGCGGACTTTTCTCAGTTAATGCGGTTGCGGAGGAAACCTCTTCTTTGCCAGATGGATGGAGCGTGGAAACGCTCGATGATAGCGGAACCAACCCCGTCACCTCAGCATATCTCTCCGCTTTCGCCTATAACGACTCAGTCAAAGGCAATTCCTTGAAATTATCGCGTCGAATCTCTGCTTATCAACTCTTGGCTACGAGCGACTATTTTGCTGCTTCCGTTGATACTTATTATAAAGTGGAATTCTCTTTCCGGACCGAATGCTTGAATGACGATGAAAATGTTTTTGTCGTGACCGTTTTGGAAGAGCTGACGGATGGTTCCATTTTATCGAGCGAGGTTAGTCGTTTAAACGGTAGGCATTCTGCATGGGAAGGGATAAGCGGCTATTACAGCACCTCCGAAAACTGCCAAAGCCTCGCGGTTCGAGTGTCCGCATTGGGATTTGGGGATTTCTTTGTGACGGATATGACGTTAAAAGGCCGTCCATCCCCGTTTATGAGCTTAATGGATTTCGCGATGGCGGATGTGGAGACCTCTCCATCCTCTTATACAAGACTTAAACCGAGCGGATTAACTGACGATTGTTATGCCGGTGAGAAGGCGCTTAAGCTTTCAGGCAATGGCTTTTTCATGAAGTTGGGTTTCCTTCCGGTTGGGGTTTATAACCTCAAATTTAAATACAAGCATTCTGCCGAAACCGGCAGCTTTGGCAGAATACGTTTGGATAACGTAAGCATGGATGGCACCAGGCTTTATTACGCCGATAATGTGTCGAGCAACGATACGAACGGCGAATGGACCGAATATACGTATCGCTTTCAAAAGAGCGCCAGCGTTGCGTGCGACATCTCTTGGATGGAGATGTTCTTTTATGGAACGTATATCATCGATGAATTAGGGATTTATGATAGTGAGGGCTTTAACTATATCCCCGATGGCTCCTTCGAAGGATTTGATTTGTCGGGAATCACTTTGCAAGGCAACGTTGGCATCGCAAAGAATGCCGACGGCTCTTTGAATTATGCCGGCTGCTACGAAACATATAACGAGAATGCAACGCCAAAGATTATTTATGACGCCGCGGCGATGAATCTAGAAGCGGGGCAAACGTATACGCTTTCGTATGAGTGTCGAAATGGCTACGGAAGCAATTTCGGAAGCGCTACTTATGGTGAGAGCAAATTGGTGGCTTCGGTCGCTAATAACGAGACTTGGACGAACACGAGCGTTGATTTCGTGGCCGTCGAAGGGGCTTCCCTTTCTTTCTTGTTAGGTGATGGTTGGGGTAGCCGTTTAGGCTATTTGAAGGATGTTTCTATTAAAGATTCGGCGGGCAATGAATGTTTACTTTCTTATCCTCGCGAACACGTCACCGACGAATCAGAAATTGGCGACAACATCTTCCCGTATGGGGAATTCGCTTATGTTTTCCCCAATCCTGATCCATCTTCTAGTTCTTCGGAGGATTCTTATTCTGGTGAAACGCGTTCCGAGGAAGAAAATCCTTCTTCCATTTGGTCCTCTTCGAATGGTGATTCATCGTCTCAATCTAATCAAAAAGATGATTCCGATAAAGGAGATACCACCGATTCCATAGTGAATGTTTCCTTAACGATTAGCATCGTGCTTGTGGTTCTTGCGGCTGGCGGATTAGCCACTTCGATAGCGCTTTTGATAAAGGGGAAGAAACATGTCAAATAAAAACGGTTTCCTTTGCCTTTTCCTCTCTTTACTTATTCCTTTCGCCGGCGGTAGCTCGATACACGAAACCAAAGCGGAAGACGGCGAGAATTCCGCCGGACTTAAGCTCCATCAAATCGCTAGCCCCGCGTGCTTCCATAC
>CAVKPZ010000108.1:0-5921 GCA_963658395.1 Lachnospiraceae bacterium
CTTCGATTAGGCGTAGGGAAAGTTCAACCCCCACATCGCTTTCGATAAGAATCTGCTCAAGCTCTTCGAAATAATCCTCATTCACCTTCGCATAACGTTTGGAAAGTTCATCAAGTTTGGAAGCGAAGTTCTTGCGGCTTTTTTCCATGCCTTTGGAATAAGAATCCAAAGACTTTTCTTCTTGCTTTGCCTCTTCGGTTTTAACTTCTTCGTTTTTCTTGCCGAATTTATTTTTTAAAAAAGAAAAAAGACCCATGATCAACGCTCCTTTGGGATAGCCAGTTTCTCCAAGGCGCTTGCGGCGGCTTGGGTTTCCGCGGCCTTTTTGTTCCTTCCAACGCCTCGCCCAATCTCGTTGCCTTCGAAAAACACTCCAGCGGTGAAGCGTTTCTCTTCCCCTGTCCCGGTCTCACTAAGAATGCGATAAGTGACGCTTATTTTGCTTTCGGCTTGCATGGCTTCCTGCAAGGCGCTTTTGGGGTTGATGGTGACATTGATTTTCGCGCCGCGAATATCATCTTCGAAAATATTGCGGACCATTTTGTAAACAAAGTCCAGCCCTTGGTCGAGATAAACGGCGCCAATGAAAGATTCAAAGACATCTTCAAGCAAGGAAGTGCTTTGCTTTGCGCCTTTTGCAAAGCTCGCGCCAACCTTGATGTATTTGTCTAAGCCAAGCTTTTTGCAGTACTCCGCTTCCGATTCAGTGCGGATGAATTGGGCGCGCAGAATCGAGAGGTCCCCCTGTTCCATGTCAGGATGGTAATGGTAGCAAAGATCGCTTGTAACGAAGCCAACGATTGAGTCGCCCAAAAACTCCAGGCGTTCATAATCCTGGTGTCTCGTGCCCGCCATTCCGTTGTAGGAAGAATGGGTGAAAGCTAGGCGATAAAGCTCCTCGTTGTGGGGTAGGATCTGGAAGGAGCGATAGAGATCCATGAACTCGCTACTCACGGGTGTAAGTATAGACTAAAACATTCCTCTCTTGGTGCGCTAAGCCAAAGAAATTCCCTCTAAGTCAGCCTTAGCTTCCCTAATAAGGGAAGAATTGCACTCCTGACTAGGATTTTGAAGAATTTCTTTCGCGTCCTCCCTTGCGCAAGCGAGGATGGCGGAATCATCGATCAAGTTGAGGAACAAGAAGTCCGGGAGGCCGCTTTGTTTGATGCCAGCCCAGGTCCCGGGGCCACGCATTTTGAGATCTTCTTCGGCGATTTTAAATCCATCGAGAGTATCGACCATCGCTTGGATCTTAATCGAGGCATTTTCTTCTTTTTGATCGTCCAAAAGAAGGCACAACGCTCCTTTGCCGTCCCGGCCCACTCTTCCGCGGAGCTGATGCAACGAAGACAAAGCAAATCGGGAGGCCTCATAGACAATCATCAAAGAAGCGTTCTTGACATCAATCCCAACTTCCACCACCGTCGTTGCGACTAGAATCGGGCAAAGACCAGTTTTAAAAGAAAGGATAGCGGCTTCTTTTTCCTCTTCGCCCATCCCGCCATGAAGCAAAACGACCTTCCCAGGGAATTCTTTCTCATAAAGTTCGAAGACCTTTTTCACCGAGGTTAAATCTTCTCCCTCAATTTGAGGGGTGACGACATAGACTTCTCTTCCTCCCTCCAAAGCCTTCTTGCAGGCCCGGAAAGGCATTTTAGAAGACAAGGGGAGAGCTCTTGTTTCGATGTGTTTCTCGCCACACGGGAATTCTGTTAAAACAGATACGTCTAAGTCACCATATAACGACAGAGACAAAGTTCTTGGGATTGGGGTCGCAGACATCAATAGAAGATCGCAGGAATCCCCTTTTTCCTGAAGCAACTCCCTTTGGTTCACGCCAAATTTGTGCTGCTCGTCAATCACGGCGAGCCCTAAAGCCTTGTAACGGACATCAGGAGAAAACAAGGAATGGGTACCCACCACAATCTGAACTTCACCCGAAGCGATTTTGGATAAAGTTCCTTTTCTCTCGGCGCCTTTGATCTCGCCAGAAAGCAAAGCCACTTGATAAGGGGTGTTCTCAAAGAAAGATTTTAGGCTCTCATAATGCTGTTTGGCCAAAGTCTCGGTAGGCGCCATCAACGCGCCTTGCGAATGTCTGGTGGCGTTCGCGTAAAGCAAAAGGAAGGCCACCATTGTCTTGCCTGAGCCGACATCACCTTGCAGCAAGCGATACATGAGACTCGGCTTTTCCATGTCGTTCAAGCTCTCGGCGATGGCCTTCTTTTGAGAAGACGTCAAAGGATAAGGAAGAGAATGGACAAAATCCCTTAAACCCTGGCGGTCGACCTTCTCTTTTAAGGAGAAAACATAAGCTTGGTTGGCTTTGCGGATCAATGCATTTTTCAAGCAGAAAAGAAGAGCTTCTTCGTATTTCAAGGCGCGTCTTCCCTGCCGAATGTCTTCTTCCGAATGAGGGAAGTGACAATGATAGAGGGCTTCTTCTTTGCTCAAAAGCCGATATTTTTTTCTATAGTAGGCGGGCAAAACCTCGCAAATCTGACCTTTTTTCTTTTCAAAGCACTTCAAAACAAGTTCACGGAACAAGTATTCTGAGTAGCCTTCAGGCAAGGAATAGCAAGGGATAAAAGCCTCCTCCGGGGCAATCTTCCCCTTTTTAAGGGAGATGAGGTTCATCTCGTGTCTAGACTCGTCGTAGCTTGCCTTTATGGTAAAGGCTTCCGCTTCTCCGAGAATCTTCGCCATGTAGGGACGGTTCCAAGCGACGATTTTAAACTGCTGTCCGTTGTCCGCTTCAAAGATGAATTGGGTCGAAGTTGCTTTCGCAAATCGCAACGTCCTTGGAGTGCCGATTACCTTGCCATAGATCACGGCCTTCTCCTTGTCTTGAAGACGAAGCAGCCTTTCAGGAGGAGTATAGAGAAAAGAATCGTAACGACGAGGCAAGTGGTTCAAAACATCCTCAGGAGAATGGATATCCATTTCTTCAAGAAAGGAAGCGATGCGTTTTGAACCCGTGAAGAGACTCATGATGAGATTTTAAGGCAACAAGACGAAAGAAAAAACGGCTCAAAGGCCGTTTATGGGGTCATTCAACGCCGACAAGAAAGGAATAAACCGGCTGATCGCCGCGATATATCGTCGGCTCAAGACCATCCCCGAATTTCTCGGATACCAAAGCATTGACCTTCTCTTCCTCTTCCTTGCTGACGTCTTTGCCTACAAGAAGGATCAAGGAGGAAACCGCTTCCGTCACAAGATGATCTAGCAAAGCGGCAAGGGCTTCTAACTTGTCTTTGACGCAGGAGACGATTTTCTTGTCTTCCATTGCCATGTAATAATCTTTGGTGACGTGAACCCCTTCGATATCCGTATCCTTGATCGCATAGGTCACGGAACCGGATTTGACCTCTTTGAGGGCGCCTTTCATATCCTCGAAAATCTCATCGGGGGTGCCATCGGGATTGATGCGCATTGCCGCGGTCAATCCTTGGGGAATAGTCTTGCTTGGGATGACTTTCGCATTGACTCCGCCATCTTCATAGACGTCGCAAGCTTGGGTCGCCGCAAGGACGATATTGGAGTTATTGGGCAAAATGAAGACATTCTTCGCGTGGGCTTTCTTGATTGCGTTGACAAAATCTTCCGTGCTCGGATTCATCGTTTGTCCGCCGGAAACCAAAACATTCACGCCCAATTCTTTGAAGAGCTCGTCTAGCCCCTCGCCAGAGCTAACCGCAACGAGGCCAAATTCCTGCAAAGGAGAGTCGTTTTCTACTGTTTCTTTGGTTTCCTTGGCGTCGCCTTCGCGTTTCAAGGAATTATTTGCGTCATATGCAATCATGCCATGCTCGATGTTTTTATGTTCTTCGGACATGTTTTCAATGACGATCGTCACAAATTCGCCGAATTGCTGGGCGTAATTCAGCATATTGCCAGGAGTCAACGTATGAACGTGAACTTTTACGATGTCATCGTCTTGCACCATGACGACGGATTTTCCATGGTCTTGGAGATACTTCTTGAAGGTGGCTTCTCTAAAAGGCTTTTTACCATCTTCTTTCGTCCCAAGGCGAACAATGAACTGGGTGCAATAGCCGTAGCCTTCCTCGTCTTCGGAGAGTTTGGCTCCCGCGTAAGGGGAAACGTTGTTTTCAATGCGCTCAGAGAGTTCTTTACGTTCCACGACGGTGCCATGAACCGCCTTGTCCATGCCTTCGATGATATAAACTAGGCCCGCTCCGCCAGAATCAACGACACCGACTTCTTTTAAGACGGGGAGTAGCTCAGGAGTGTGTTCCAAGGAGATGCGCGCCTGTTTAAGCAAGTAATCCATCGCTTCCTCGATGGTGGTATTCGAGCGCACGAAATCGTTTAAAGCAGCACTGGATTCGCGGATAACCGTCAAAATAGTGCCCTCAACAGGCTTCATAACGGCCTTGTAGGCCACTTCTTTGGCTTTCACGAAAGCCGTTGCAAGCTCCAGGACGCCAATCTTACTCTTCCCTTTTAAGGCTTCGGCAAAACCACGGAATATCTGGCTGGAGATAACGCCCGAGTTTCCTCTGGCACCCATCAAAAGGCCTTTGGAAAAAGCAGAGGCAAGTTCTCCAACGGTTTCGAATTCGCGGTTTTGAATCTCTTTGGCACCGCTGGTGGCGGTGAGGTTCATGTTCATCCCGGTATCCCCATCTGGCACCGGGAAGACGTTCAATTGGTCCACTTCCGGGTAATGATTAAATAAGTTGTTCGCCCCTGAAATGTACATCTGTTTCAGGACGGCGGCTGTAATAGTCTTCATGATTGTCAAATCTCTTTAAGGTCTTGGACGTAAATATTGATCTTCGGGAACTTCATCCCGAAAGTTTTTTCGAGTTCGTATTTGACCATTTTTTGGACTTCAGAGGCAACTTCAGTGAGCTTCACCCCGTAAGCGCAGACGATATAGATATCGACTTCGTAGCCCTTTTTGCTCTTTCTCGCATAGACGCCTTTGACATAGTCTTCATCCTTCAAAAGGATCTGAACTCTGTCCATCCAAAAATTCGTTCTAGCGCTGAGTCCCAAAACTCCATAGCACGAGGAGGCGGCTTTGTGAGCAACGGTCGCGATTGCGTTCATCGAGATGTCGATGCCACCGTATTGAGTCTTTTGGTCAATGTTCATATTAAAGTACACCTAAAAGGTGTGGCTAATTATCCCACGATATTATCGCTATCGCAAATTTTGGCAATTGGGGTCTAAAAAACGGCTTTTTGCGGGTTTTTCCCATATCTTTCTAGCAAAAGAAGGAGCAAAAGGCGCGCCGAATTGGAGAAAAGGACATCGGGATCGTTAAGCAAAGTATAAACCTCTTCCTCGGAATAAAGGCGCGAATCGATGTCTTCAAATTCCTCTTTCGCGCAATCCCCGCGTTCTTTTAATCTGCAGCAAACTACCGAGTTGCATTCATCGGACATCCCTTCGCTAGTCGGAGAAGGCGGCAGGAGCCTCACAATATTCTCGACCTCATAGCCAGTCTCTTCCTTTGCCTCGCGTTTTGCGGCAATAATCTCATCTTTGTCCTCTTTGTCCATAAGCCCAGCGGGAAAAGCGTAGACATGCCGATTCAAAGCAGGCCTAAACTGTTTCTCGAGAAGGAAATAGATATCGCTCCCTTTAAGAAGATAGGCGCCAATCAAAACCGCATCTGGCCTATAAATGTCGTGAGTAAAAGCCCTAAGTTCTTCCTCTTGTTCGTTCCGAGAGGCTAAAAAGTAATCATAGAGCTTTGTAGAGGGCCCTTCGTCTACTTCATAATGCATCACATAAAAATTAAGGAAGCGATGGTTCGTTTCCTTGCTAGATCCTAGATAAATCCATTTCATAGAAGAAGTATACTCTTAGAAGAACGCAAAAAGGGCCCGGGGGCCCGATAAAAGAAAAGAGCTCGGCAGCGCGCTGTTTTCAGGGGTCCTGAG
>CAVKPZ010000109.1:0-5920 GCA_963658395.1 Lachnospiraceae bacterium
ATCCAAAACAACATCTATAACTTCCCAGAGGTCCGTTGGTTTGTCTTCCGCGTGAAGTACTACCACAAAAAGAAATGGGAGGAGTTCACCTACAAGAAATTCAAACCCCTCATGGAGAGCATGGGCTTGGATGTTGTTCCGCTTATCGAATACGTGGACGACATGAGCAAGTACGACTCGATCGACAAACTCGTGAAACTTGCGGAAAGCCAGTTCTGGAATGTCTCTAATCTACATTTAGAGAAACCCATTGGAACCTTGTGGCAAGATTATTTCCAACACGAGGGAATCGTCGTGAAATCCGATTCTTATAACAAGGAAAAGAACATTGGCTTCTCCTTTAAGGTCAAAAACCTTGCCTACCAAGAGAAAGGCATCAAGGAGATTCATCGCCTTGCCTTCGAAGCTAGCAAAAAGCCTGCAAAATCTTCATGATTTCCGAAAAAGATTAGATTTCTTCTTTTTTCTCAGTTTCTTCAGGGAATAAAACCCCGGCGATGTTAGCCGGGGTTCTTTCCTATTCCAATTCAATTGTTGCGGGTGGTTTTGAGGTAAAGTCGTAAAGCACGCGATTCACGCCGTCGACCTCATTCACGATGCGGTCGCTGATTTTAGTTATCAAATCGTAAGGCAGTTCAACTGGCTTGGCGGTCATGAAATCATCCGTGGAAACTGCGCGGAGAACGATTGCGTAGTCGTAAGTCCTGCTGTCTCCCATGACTCCGACGGAGCGCATGTTCGACAAAGCCGCAAAGAATTGAGAAGCCTTTTTCTCGTAGCCGCTCTTTTTCATCTCCTCGCGGAAGATGGCGTCTGCCTCTTGGACCATCGTGATTTTTTCTTTGGTGATTTCCCCGATGATGCGGATGGCTAAGCCTGGGCCCGGAAAAGGCTGACGGTAGATGAGGTCCGCGGGAAGGCCAAGCAATAGGCCGACTTCCCTAACTTCGTCTTTGAAGAGGTCCTTCAAAGGCTCAACAATGCCTTCAAAGCCCGTGTCCTTAGGAAGCCCGCCAACGTTATGATGGGACTTGATGGTCGCTGATATCCCTAGCCCAGATTCAATACGGTCCGGATAGATCGTCCCTTGGGCCAAAAAGTCGCAGTGAGGGATACTCTTTTGAGAGTCGTTGAACACATCGATAAATGATTTGCCGATGATTTTGCGTTTCTGTTCGGGCTCAGTAATGCCTGAAAGACGATCCAAGAATAGTTTGGAAGCGTCCACGGGGACAAAATTAAGGTGATATTTGCTTTTGTCGCCAAAGATGGATTTGACTTGCTTTGCCTCGTCTTTGCGAAGAAGCCCGTGGTCCACGAAAACACAGGTGAGGTTCTCACCAATCGCCTCGTCTAGAATCGCCGCGGTGACCGAAGAGTCGACGCCGCCGGAAAGAGCGCACAGGACCCGCTTGTTCCCAACCTGAGCCCTGATTTCTTGAATTTTGGTTTCGATAAAGGAAGAAGGCTGCCAGGAGGCACTGCAATGGCAGATGCCCAAAACGAAGTTCGCAATCATCTTTTGGCCATATTCGCTGTGCTCAACTTCAGGGTGAAATTGTGTCGCATAGAGGGCTTTTGCGGGGTTTTCGAATATCGCGTTCTCACAATTCTCACTTTTTCCAAGGACGGCGAATCCTTCCGGGAGTTTCGTTACCTTATCGTTGTGAGACATGAATACGGCGTTAGGAGAAGGCACGCCTTTTGTTAGTTTGCTCTCCTTGCAAAGAGTGATTTCGATGTTCCCATATTCGGATTTGACGTTGGGCTCGACTTTACCTCCGAGGGTATAAGCCATTAGCTGCGCACCATAGCAAATGCCTAGAATCGGCTTGCCTAGTTCGAAGATTTGGGGATTGATGTGGGGGGAGGCTGGATCGTAGACGCTATTAGGCCCTCCGGTGAAGATAATGCCTTTGATATCATCATCTTTCAAAACGTCGATGGAAGTGGTGAAAGGCAACACTTCCGAATAAACGCGGCACTGACGAACGCGCCTAGCAATCAATTGGTTATACTGCCCACCAAAGTCGAGAACGATAATCTTTTCCATAGGTCTCCCCTGTATTTAAGAAATTGTGGTTCATTTTGGCTGCTTTGGATAGACCGAAAACGCTTACTTTTGGAATTTGGCTTCCTGGTGAATTCTTTTTCTCTCTTTTCCTTAAGGCGAATCTGCCCCCTTGATGGTAGGATTGTTCCCGTGGAACAAGGCAATTTATTTGGCAAAGATATCAAGGAGCCCTTAGCCGCTAGGCTGCGTCCTCAGGATTTAGACGAATTCGTGGGGCAGGAGCATTTGCTCGGCGAAGGGAAAGTCCTCCGGAAACTGATTGAAAACGATCAAGTGTCCTCGATGATTTTTTGGGGTCCCCCAGGGGTAGGAAAAACGACCCTCGCCCAGATCATCGCGAACAAAACAAAAGCCACGTTCATCAATTTCTCCGCGGTTACCTCTGGCATCAAAGAAATCAAAGAGGTAATGGAACAGGCTGAGAAAAACCGTCAGTATGGGGAGAAGACCATTCTTTTCGTGGATGAAATCCATCGCTTCAACAAGGCCCAGCAAGATGCTTTTTTGCCTTATGTTGAAAAAGGCTCCATCATCTTGATTGGAGCCACTACAGAAAACCCTTCCTTTGAGGTAAACTCCGCTCTCTTGTCTCGGTGCAAGGTCTTTGTATTGAAGGCGCTTGAGCCTCAAGAGCTTGTCAAGCTGCTTAGAAACGCTTTGACCTCGCCAAAAGGCTTCGGCGATCAGAAGATTCTCATCAGCGATGACAATCTTGCCTTGATAGCGAACTTTGCCAACGGAGATGCCCGAAAGTCCTTATCCACCTTGGAGATGGTGATCCTTAATGGCGATACCAAAGCCGATGGCTCCATCGAAGTGAGTGAGGATGACATTGTGCAATGCACCGCCAAGAAATCCTTGCTATACGACAAGAAAGGCGAGGAGCATTACAACCTCATCTCCGCTTTGCATAAGTCTATGAGAAACAGCGATCCCGATGCGGCCATTTATTGGCTTGCGAGGATGCTAGAAGCAGGGGAGGACCCTCTTTATATTGCTAGACGTATCATCCGTTTTTCCTCGGAAGACGTTGGTATGGCCGATCCTAGGGCGATGGAAGTCGCGGTCGCGGCTTATCAAGCCTGCCATTTCATCGGGTTTCCTGAATGCAATGTAAACTTAACCGAAGCCGTGGTCTATATGTCTTTGGCCCCGAAGTCCAACTGCATGGAGGTGGCTTATGATGAGGCGGCTCTAGATGCGGAAAAGACCTTCGCAGAACCCGTTCCCCTGGATATAAGGAACGCTCCGACGAAGCTGATGAAGGAACTTGGCTATAACAAAGGATACCAATATGCCCAAGACGCCCCTGAAAAGCTGACAAACGAGGTTTGTTTGCCACCTAAGCTTGCGGAGCGCGAATATTACAAGCCAAGCGAGCAGGGCCTAGAGTCTAAATACAAGGCCAGGCTAGCAGCCATCAAACAATGGAAAGCTGGGCACCGCAAATAAGGGCAAGTGCTAGAATTTGAGAAGCGAGAAAAATTATGGAAGAAGAAAAGAAAATCCCCCAAGTGATGCTTACGGGAGACCGTCCGACCGGCCGACTTCATATTGGCCATTATGTTGGTTCCTTAAGAAGAAGGGTCGAATTGCAGAATCAAGGCAATTTCGATGAGATGTACGTGATGATTGCGGATACCCAGGCCCTTACGGACAACGCGGGCAATCCTCAGAAGGTTAGAGATAACGTGATTGAGGTGGCTTTGGATTACCTTGCCGCCGGCATTGACCCAAACAAAGTGACCATCTTTGTGCAGTCCCGCGTTCCTGAGCTTTTTGAGTTTACTTGCTACTTTCTTGATCTCGTCACCTATTCCCGCCTTGTTAGAAACCCAACGGTTAAGAACGAACTAGCGATGCGTCAGTTTGGGGAATCGATTCCCGTCGGCTTCATGACCTACCCGATTTCTCAGGCCGCGGACATCTTGATGTTCGGCACCACGGTTGTTCCCGTCGGCGAAGACCAGGAGCCGATGATTGAACAAGCCAATGAGATTGGCAGGAAGTTCAATTCCCTTTATGGGAACGTCTTCCAGGATGCGAAGATCATGCTTCCGGATAACGCGGCTTCCAAACGCCTTCCTGGGACGGATGGCAAAGCCAAGATGAGCAAATCGCTTGGCAATTGCATTTATCTTTCTGACGATGCCAAAACAGTGGAGAAGCAAGTCATGTCAATGTTCACCGACCCCACCCATTTGCAGGTGAGCGATCCTGGGCACACCGAAGGAAATCCTGTGTTCACGTATCTTGACGCTTTTGCTAAAGACGAGCATTTTACGGAGTTTTTGCCTCAGTATAAGAACCTAGATGAATTAAAAGAACATTACCGTCGCGGGGGATTAGGAGACGTGATTGTTAAGCGTTTCCTCGTAAACGTCATCAATAACACCTTAGAACCCATGAGGCAAAAGCGTCATGAGCTCGAAAAAGACATCTCCGGGGTTTACAAAATCCTTGAAGAAGGGTCGAAGAAGGCCGAGGAAAAAGCCTCTTATATCGCGATGCGCGCGCGAAGAGCCATGGGCATAAACTACTTCGAAAACCAGAAGCTTATTGAAAAGCAGCAGAAAGCCTACAACAAAGTTCATGAACAGCAAAAGGCTTTGGCGGAATACCTAGCCAAAACCAAAAAATAAATTTAGGGGGCGTCTCCCCCTTTTCTTTTTGCTCTCCGTGCTATGATTTGCATGCTGAGAGATCAGCAAGCTTTCTAGAGTAGAGATTTCGCGTTAAGTGCCTGAGGATGGGAGGTCGCCTTAGGACGAAGGAAACATCCGCGGTGAAATCTCGCTGCCGCTATTTAAAGCTTACCTCCCTGCCAAGAAAGGAAAAATTAAGGCATGGGAAAAAGAGATTCTTTAATTCGCCGCATGTGCGCCGATGGCATGCTGGTCGGCTTGTTCGTCGTTTTAACTTTGGTCAATATCAAAATTGGCCCGATGGTGAGGATTAGTTTTGGATCCTTGCCCGTTGTTTTTTCCGCTTTGCTTTTTGGGCCTTTGGATGGTTTCATCGTCGCGGTATTAGGCGAGTTCATCTGCCAAACAATTAACTATGGCTTTACCTTAACCACTCCTTTGTGGGTTCTTGTCCCTGGCGTAAGGGCGCTTGTGATTGGACTGGTCTCTATGCTCTTCAAAAAGAAAGGCCTGGCCCTCGAAAGACATCCCGTTCCTTATTTCATTACATTGGTTTTCGCTTCTTTATGTGTCACAGGGCTCAATACTTTGGTTTCCTTCCTAGACGCGCTTATTTTTGATTATTCCTTTAAAATCGTTTGGGTAACAACCTTTATTCGCTTAGGCATCAGCCTTGCTACTGCGGTGGTAATAGGCTTGGCTTGCATTCCTCTCACTAAAACGATCGGCTCATTGGTTTTTCCTGGTAGTAAGGATAAGTACCGGTGAAACTTGTTCGACACAATGACTTGTTGAAATTCTTCTGCTTTTTTTGCTGAAAATTGGTTTTGGATAAGCGGATGAAGGCTTGAAGAAAAAGCGCCAAAAACGTTTTAAAAAGCGTCATTATGGCCCGTTTGTCAATACATTTAGCTAACTCAAAATAACAAAATCATTGTGTTTTGCGGAGAAATTCGCTTTATCCAGCCTAAAACAAATAACGGTGATTTCTTCCTGCTTCTTCGCGATAAAGACGTTTTCTCTTTCTTCCGTTTTTACGAAGCCTAAGGCTTCTAAAAGATGGTGGGATTTTTTGTTTCTCGCGTCGCTTTCTGCGTATCCGTATTCGTACAAGCCCGAAGAGAATAAATATTCGATTGCCTTGAACCGTAAATTCTCGTAGGTGTTATGCCTAGACAACAAAAATTCTGAAAAATGCCCA
>CAVKPZ010000110.1:0-5466 GCA_963658395.1 Lachnospiraceae bacterium
TGGAATTCGGACTCAAAAAAAGAGGTTTGATAGTATAAATGCTGAAAAGTTTAGGATAAAAACAGTTTCAAAATAGATTTATAACTGACCAAAACAATGCAAAAAGGACAAACTTTGGTCTCAAATAATGTTCATTTCCCTGCTTATATCTGACCAAAAGTAGATGAAAAATGGTGGTTTTGGTCAGATATGCGAATTCGAGAGCGCCGAAAAGGCAAATATGAACAAAGTTTCATATTTCTGTTGTTTTCATTGATTCCTCCTGTATAATCAGCCTTGCAAATATGAAGAAACATTCATATTAAGGAGTGATTTATGTCAAAAATCCCAAACGAAGAGACCATCGATAAGATGGAGAACTTGCTCAATATTGCAAGCGACTCGACCCGATTAAAGATTCTATACGCCATATCAGATACGGAGAAATCCGTCTCGGAAATCGTTGATCTTGTTGGTGCGTCCCAGTCTTTGGTTTCGCACCAGCTTCAGGTGTTAAGAAACGCCCATCTTGTTTCCACCAGGAAAACGGGTACACGGGTCTTCTATTCTTTGGACGACGATCATGTGAATCGCTTGTTAGAGCTCGTCTTTGAGCACGTTAATGAACAATAAGGAGAGAGTTATGCCCCACAAACATCATCATGAAGACGAGGAAGTTTTCGAAGAGCACGAACACGAAGAAGAACACTCCAAAAAGACCATCATCATTCTTGTTATTCGCATTGCGCTGAGCCTTACCTTGGCCTTGCTTGGACAATTCCTTTTCACCGAAAGCAACTTCAACCTATGGGTTAATCTAGGCGTCATGGCCTTGGCTTATGCGATCATTGCTTATGACGTCTTATGGGAAGGCGTCCTTTCCATCGTCAAAGAACACCAGCCGTTCGACGAGCATTTGCTTATGACCGTTGCTTCCTTAGGAGCTTTCGCTCTACGCTTTTTTGGGCCAGAGCACAATGAGTTCTTCGAAGCCGTCTTGGTCATGCTTCTTTATCAAGTTGGCGAGGTGTTCGAAGATCTGGCCGCGGACAAATCAAGGGAAGCCATAACCTCCGCTTTGGATCTTCGTCAGGAAGAGGCGAGGGTCATCGATGGGGATTCGACGATTCTAAAGAAACCTGAAGAGCTTCAAATAGGAGACAGGGTCGTCCTTGGGGCTGGAGAGAAGGTTCTTTGCGACGCTCTTGTTATCTCGGGCTCTGGTTCGACTGATGAAAGCTCTTTGACGGGCGAATTCCTTCCCATTGAGAAAAAAGAAGGCGACCACATGATCTCTGGAACGATTTTGAAAGAAGGATCATTGGTTATATCCGTCGAGAAAGAATACAAGGATTCCACGATCGCAAAGCTCCTTGATCTTGTGGAACACAGCGCCTCCAAAAAGAGTCGTGCGACGAGATTTATCACGAGATTTGCGCGGATTTACACCCCAATAGTCACTGGATTGGCCTTATTGGTAGCAATCATCCCCCCTCTGTTTTTGGGAATCGATAATCCCTCGGTTTGGAGCGGATGGATCTTCACCGCGCTTGAGTTCCTGATCGTCTCTTGCCCCTGTGCGATTGTCATTTCTGTCCCTCTTGCTTATTTTGCGGGTCTTGGCCTTGCTTCGAAGAAAGGCGTCGTTGTGAAAGGCGCGGAATACTTTGATAAAGTCAATGAACTAAAGCTTGTCTGTTTCGACAAGACCGGGACTTTGACGGAAGGCAAGTTCGCCGTGACGGATGTTTGCCCAATCGGCTTAGACGAGAAGACCTTCCTCGAGTACCTCTCTGCCGCGGAATCGCGTTCTACTCACCCGATTGGCAAGGCAATCCTTTCTTATGGGGGATTTGAAAACAAAGCGAATGAAGTATCCGCATACGAGGAAACCTCAGGCTATGGGGTTTCCGCGACTTATCACGGGCATGTTTTGCTCGCAGGGAAAAAAGAGCTTCTAGAGAAAAACAACGTACCCGTGAATGCGAATTCTGCTTCCGGATCCATTACCTATCTGGCCGTGGATGGTGTCTATACCGGCTATGTAGTTTTGAATGATTCCTTAAGGCCGAGCAGCCAAAAGATGGTTGACGGCCTCAAGAGGCGCGGCGTGAAGACAATGGTGCTTTCCGGGGATAAAAAAGAGAATGTGGAAGCCGTCTCCGCAACCCTTGGCTTAGATGAATGCCATGGCGAGCTTCTCCCTGCGGAAAAACAGGATATCTTAAGAGGCGAGATTGACAAAAAAGAAGGCAAGGTTGCTTTTGTTGGCGATGGCATCAATGACGCCCCATCGATTGTTTTGGCCGATATAGGCATTGCCATGGGCGGCCTTGGCAGCGACGTTGCCGTTAGGAACGCCGACGTGGTTTTGATGCACGATGATCCTTCGAAGATTCTCACTCTCATCAAAGTTGCGGATAAGACGAAGAAACGCGCGATTATCAATATCGCCTTCTCCCTCACTGTCAAAATCGGGATTATGGTTGCCTCCATAATCGGAACTGGCACCGGCGCATTTGAAGTCCCCCTTTGGGTTACCGTCTTTGGAGATTCCGGCGTTGCCATGCTTGCCGTTCTTTCATCTCTATTGCTCAGCTATTCGAAGGTTGACTGAAGCGTTTAAATGCCAGTGCTTACAATATGTTCTTGAAGCTCCCCTCAATCGGCTTTTTTCCAAATAAGAACTAGAGCGCCTCATCCAAAGAGGCAATCAACCCAACGAGAGTTTTCGCGTTTTTTTGATGCGCTTCTAGCCCAGGATGGCTTACTGCCCCTTTTTCATCCGGATCGAAGGAGCAGTAATAGGCGGAACTTCCATATTCCTTGTTAAAGGAGGAGATGACGTCGAGGATCGCAGCGTTCATGTCTTCGGAAAGGTTCATCATCATGTTGGTGAGGCAAATGAACTTCGTCCGCTCCCCATAGGCTTTTTTAAGGCTTTTCATCATCGAAAGATAGCTGCTCTTGAAAAGATTGAGCTTCGCTTCTTTTTCGCTGGATGCATAAGAAAGATAGGCGATGTTGTCGTTCGTGCCTATGTTGATTAATACGTATTCCGGAACATAAGAAGAAAGGCTCCAAGCTTTCTCCATATCGCTCGTCGCATAGATGTCTTTGAGAGTTGTTTTGTTTTCAAAGGGAGAAAGAGCCATTGCAAGCCCGCTGCAGGATATGAGACTGCAGTCAAAGCCAAGCTCTTCTGCGGCAAGAACGCCATAAGTCTGCATCGCGTCTTGTGTGGCCATTGAGAATGCTTCTGTGCAAGAGGAGGCAAGGTTTCCGAATCCGCAAGTGATGGAATCCCCGTAAATCTCCATTTTTCTTTTGGCTCGCTTTTCGACTGGTGCGACTTTTGCGGCGTTTTGCTCATAGCCAGCCAAGCCGATTTTCGAGAACTGCGCTTCGTTTAGTTTGTTGATTCTGACGATGTGCTCGCCTTTTGTTAAACCCCTGACTTCGATGGTCTCGTATTCGTTTCTGAGTTCAACTCTCTTGTTTAATTCCTCATCGACGTAAAGATTCACGAACTGGGAAACTTGGCCGATTAAGCGGTTATAAAGCTTGATGGCAAAACGATAATCATCGCTTTTGATATCAACTTTCATTTCAAAGCCAGACGCGGAATAAGAGAAGATTGGGATCCTCTTGCCCCCGATTTTCTCAAATTGGTAACGTCCCAAGTAGTTGATCGTGTTTAGTCCTGAGCCGTCCTCTTCCTCGTTAGAGGTGGAGCAAGACGTGAGAAGAGATAAGGCGGACAGGAAGAGAAAGATCCTTTTGACGCGCGGTTTCACAAAACAATCTTAGCAAGAAAACGGGCGAGAAGATAAACGCTCAAATGAAGATGATTCAAGCCGCCTAAGCCTTCGGGTTAGGCCTTTCCTGCGGCTTTCTCTGCCCGGAAGACGGAGACTTCATGTTAAAACTGCTCACTTTAACACGAGAAAACTGCTCACTTAGACTTGTTAAAACTGCTCAGTTGATTTAAAATTGCTCTGAAACAAGAGGCCAAATATGAGCATTATTAGCGACAAAAGCGAATACAAGAGACGTGTTATTGACACAACCGTCGAAAAGTTCCTTCAAGTATGCGGCGCGATTTGCATCGAAGGCCCCAAATGGTGCGGGAAAACGTGGACTTCCTCATTTCACTCCAATAGTGAGTTTTTAGTGGGCGACCCAATGGGAAATTTCTCGAATAGGCAACTTGCTGAACTGAGCCCATCTTTGGTTTTGCAAGGTGCTGCCCCTAGGCTTATTGACGAATGGCAGGAAGTCCCTTCTCTTTGGGATGCTACTCGCGCGGAGGTCGACTGGCGTCACAAAAAAGGGCAAATTATCTTAACGGGCTCTTCCACGCCCAAGAAGAAAGGCGTCATGCATAGTGGCGCCGGGAGAATTGCTAGACTCCGGATGAACACGATGTCCCTTTACGAGTCGGGAGATTCTTCGGGAGAAATCAGCTTGTTCGATGTTTGCAATGGAAACCTTACCGCACAAATGTTAAAAGAGGTATCTTTGCAGGATTTGGCCTTCTATATCGTCCGCGGTGGCTGGCCTGAGAACGTTTCAGTGGACGCGGACAAAGCATATCTTATGCCCAGATCCTACATGCAAACCATTCTCGAGGAAGACATCAATCATCTTGATGATGACACGGAGTATAACCGTCATAAAGTGGAACTGCTTCTCCGCTCGCTTGCTAGGAATGAAGCAGCGACGGTTTCGGACTCTTCTTTGCTTAATGATGTGATGGGAAAAGACAAGGAGTCGATGAGCCGCAACACGGTTGCTAAATATTTGCAAGCTCTTGATCGCCTCTTTCTTTTTAACAACCAGCCGCCTTATTCGCCGTCTTTACGGTCCTCTTTGCGCGTGAAACAGGCTGAGAAAAGGCATTTCTCTGACCCAGCGATGGCCTGCGCGTTGCTTAACATCACGCCGGAAAAGCTTCTAGGAGACTTGAACACCTTCGGCTTTTTGTTTGAAGCTTTGGTGGAGAGGGATTTAGCAATATACGCCCAATCCTTTGGCGGAAAGCTTTTCCACTATCAGGACTATCGGGGGAACGAAATCGACGCGGTGATTGAACTCGAAGACGGGGATTGGTGCGCCTTTGAGATAAAACTTGGGGCTAAGAAAATCGAGGAAGGTGCCAAAAATCTCATTCGGGTATGCTCTGAGATTGAGCGAAATGGTGGGAAAGCGCCCAAAGTCAGATGCGTTATCTGCGGTCTTACCAACGCGGCCTATACCCGCGAGGATGGCGTGATGGTCGTTCCGATTACGGCGCTGAAAAATTAATGGCGCCTGCTTGAAGAGTTCTTAGGCAAAGCACAGTCAATTCAGCCGTTGCCGTCACCTCTTTTTGAGATTGCATAGGGGCTTGGGCAGTCTGGGCGGATTCTTTTCCGCCTGCTGGAAAAAGATGCCAATTTGCAGACTAAATGCAGTTTAGGTCTAAAAAAGGCTCATTATCGGACT
>CAVKPZ010000111.1:0-5389 GCA_963658395.1 Lachnospiraceae bacterium
CCCACGCTTCCAGCTGGAATTTTTCGAATTTTAGGCGGCAACTATAAAACTACCGCGAGACTCTGAAACCAAAAAGGTGGTAGCCGCGCTTCGAAAACGGGCAAAAGGTAGGCGCGTTTGGCTTGAACTCGCTAGAAACAGAATATTTGCAAGGCTACCCAAATATCGGATTTTCCCATTTTGTCCTTGTTGCAACCCGTTTTGCCTTTCCTTATAATAGCGGCGCGGAAATCCAGGACTTGGCTCCGTCGAAAAAACACTGAACAGAGTGGCCCTGGGACCACTCTTTCTTGTTTTAGGAGGCAAAATGGAAGAAGAAAAGAAAACCTCACTGCTCTTAGAAGCGCCCCTGAAGGAAAAAGGCTATGACCTTGTTAGCGTCGCTTTCCATCCCGGGAAAGACGGGATGAAGCTAGAAGTCGTCGTCGACCGCGTCGAGCCGATTGGGCTAGACGACATCATCTCTCTTTCTGAGCTCATCTCCGAGATTCTCGACAAGAACGATCCCATTCAAGGCGCCTACACGCTTGACGTGAGCTCGGCGGGGGCAGAGAAACCCATCAAGCTCGAGAACCTAGGGAAATACGTCGGGAAGTACGTTCATCTTCATCTCTCCCTCCCGTTCGAGGGGGAAAACACCCTGGAAGGAACCCTTGAGGAATACGGCGAGAACGCTCTTCTCACTTACTTTGTGAAGGGCAGGAAGAAAAAGGCCGCCTTCCCAAGCGCAGACATCGACCAAGCCCGTTTAGCCATCAAATTTTAAAGAAAAGGAAACAAAAACCATGGACATCAATGTGAAAGGCGTCGTAGAGGCCGCGAAAGCCATCTCCGCCAACAAAGGCATCACCGAAGAAGACGTCATCAACGCTCTTGCCGAAGCCGTCAAAGCCGCCTATATCCGCAACCTCGGAGGCGGCACAAAAGACATGCCGGACCCCGTCGTGACCTGCGAGATCGACCTCGAGGACAAGAAAAACCCCATCAAGCTCGCCCAGATCAAGACCGTCAAGGACGAAGTCGAGGACGACATGCTCGAAATCGAGACCGAAGAGGCTAACGAAGGCCTCGCCGAGCCCAAATACAAAGACGGGGACGAATACGTCATCCCCGCGACTTTCGAAGAACTTTCCAAAGCCTTCACTAATGGCGTCAAGAGTTCGCTTCGCCAGAAACTCGCGGAAGCTGAGAGAAGCGCCCTCTATGAGGTTTACAAGGATCGCATTGGCGAGATGGTCAACGGCACTGTGGAAAGAGCCGATGACAGGGGAGTCTCCGTCAACATCGGACGCACCACCATCGAACTGACTAGACGCGAGCTCATCGGCGATGAGTATTTCCGCACCGGCGACCCCATCAAGGTCTACATCCAGAAAGTCGAGACCGCCGTCCCTACTGAGCCTGGCAAAAAGCCACGCGGCCCCCAGATCGAAGCCACCCGCTCGAGCGAAGCCTTCCCCAAGCGACTCTTCGAAGAGGAAATCCACGAGATCTATGACGGCACCGTCGTCATCAAAGCCATCGCCCGCAAAGCCGGCGTGCGCAGCAAGGTCGCCGTCGCCACTCTCAACGAGGATGTCGACCCGACCGGCGCTTGCATCGGCCAAGGCGGTGCGAGAATCCAGAAAATCGTCTCTCAACTAGGCAACAGCAAAAACAAAGAAAAAATCGATGTCATCCCTTATAGCGATGATCTCGCCCTCTTTGTCGCCGAAGCCTGCCGCCCCGCTCAGGTCCTGGGCGTCAATCTCAGCGAGCCCGATGAGTTCGGCAAGCATCATGCCTACGCCATCATCCACGATGACGATACCGCCCTTGCCATGGGCAAATTCCGCTCCAACATCGACCTCGCCAAGAAACTCACCGGCGTCTCCATCGAATTCCTTGAGGAGAGCAAAGCCGCCGAGAAGGGCATCGATTACGTGTCCATCGAAGACCTCCGTGTCCGCGCCGAGGAGTTGAGGAAAGCCAAAGCCAAAGAGGAGTTCCTCAAGAAGACCCAGGAAGACGCTGCTC
Organism: Lachnospiraceae bacterium; assembly: GCA_963658395.1. Classification (GTDB taxonomy): domain Bacteria; phylum Bacillota_I; class Bacilli_A; order RFN20; family CAG-826; genus Alloenteromonas. Next base: position 2,017 of record CAVKPZ010000111.1, read on the forward strand.
GCAGAGCCGCCGAAGAGGAAGCCGCGAGGAAGCGCATGGAAGCGGAAGCCCTCGCCCGCATCCAGGAGGAGGAAGCCAAGAAATCCGCCGCCGAAGCCGCGGCGAAAAAAGCCACTCTCGAACCCATCACGCCGATGGAAGCCCCGAAGACCGGCGCTCGCCCGGAGGAATTCCCTCCCGAGGCCGTCAACCCGGCCGCCGCCGCCCTTGCCGCGCTCAAGAAGAGCGAAGCGCAGGCCTCCTCTGCCCCCGCAGAAGTCGCCCCTGTCGCTGAAGAAGAGGCTCCGGAAGTTACTCCGGTTGCTCCTTCTCCCGAAGAGAAGAAAGAAGTCACGACCACGACCACTCTTTCCGACCTCGAAGCCCAGCTTGAGGCCTCCAAAGAGAAGAAGACCCGCCCTGCAAAGAAGGGCCGTCCCCGCAAGATCACCGAAGAGGAAGTCAAGCGTGACACCACGGTCAAGCCCGCGAGCAATGAGAACGCGATGCCCGTCTACACCGAAGAAGAACTCGCGCGCATCGAGGAAGAGGAAGCCGACGTCTACGATGGCGACATCGAAAGCGATGAAGACATCGATCAAGACTACGCTGACTACGACCAATACTACGACGACGAGAAGTAATTTATGAAAAGAGAAAATGAGCGAATTGACATCTTGTCTAGGAAGAGCTACCCCAAAAAGGAGCTCTTCCGCCTCGTTTTCTTGGACCATCAGCTTCTTCTAGAGACCGATTGCCCACTCAAAGGCAGGGGCGTTTATCTCAAGAAGGACAAAGAAAACATCGCGTTGGCGCGGAAAAAGAAACTTCTTGAAAGAAGATTCCGCCTCCAAGACTGCGACGCCATTTACTCAGAAATGGAGGAAAGGCTATGAAGGAGAAAGCATTGAGCTTCCTAGGAATCCTCAACCGCGGCAAGGCAACCCTCATTGGGGCAAGCCTATTGCACGCGAAAAAGCTATCCCTCGTGCTTCTTGCCTCCGACTGCTCGGCAAATACCGCGAAGGAAATCCGCGCCGTCGCCAATAGATTCTCTTGCCCCGTCCTAGAAGGGGCAAGCAAAGAAGAGCTAGGCAAAGCCCTAGGATATGAGGACTTATCGGGCGTAGGGGTGACTCTCCCCAAAGCCGCTAAAGCCCTCATCGAAAAATGGAACGAAAAGGAGTGAAGAATATGAAGAAACAGAATTTCCAGAAAAAGAACGATAACCACCCGAAGCGCGTCAGCAACTTCCAGGACCGCCCGAACAACAAAAGGGCGGAGCAAGCCAAAGTCAACGGAGGTGTCTTCGTTTATTCTAAGCCCCTTAGCGTGGCGGAGCTTTCCAAAGCCATCAATATCCCCGTTCCAAGCATCATCAAGTTCCTTTTCCTTCAAGGCAAAGCCGTGACGATCAACCAGGTTTTGGATGATGAAACCATCGGGACCATTTGTCTCGAGTTCAATTACGATTTCAAGAAAGAGGAAGCGGTGGATGCCGCTCATTTCGAAGACATCGAGATGAAAGATGATCCCGCCGATTTGGAGCCACGCCCCGCCGTTGTGACCATCATGGGCCATGTCGATCACGGCAAGACCACCTTGATCGACGCGATCCGCTCCTCCCATATTGTCGATACCGAAGCGGGAGGCATTTCCCAGGAGATCGGCGCCTATCAAAAAGAGGTGCATGGCCAAAGAATCACTTTCATTGACACCCCCGGGCACGCCGCCTTCACGGCGATGAGGGCGCGCGGCGCTTCCGTGACCGACCTCGTCGTTTTGGTGGTCGCGGCCGATGATGGCGTCATGCCCCAGACTCTAGAAGCCATCGATCACGCCAAAGCCGCCGGTTCCCCAATCATCGTCGCCATCAACAAGATGGATAAAGCCGGGGCCAACCCGCACAAAGTCAAAGAGCAGCTCATGGCTCACGACGTCATCGCCGAAGATTACGGAGGCGATGTCATGACCTGCGAGATATCCGCGAAAAAGGGCGAGGGCATCGACAACTTGCTCGACATGATCCTTTTAAAAGCCGAGATGATGGAACTGAAAGCCAACCCCAAGCGTTATGCTAGCGGAACCGTCTTGGAAGCGAGCCTTGACAAAGGCGAAGGACCTAAGGCCACGCTTCTTGTCCAAAATGGAACTCTTACCAATAGCGATTATGTCGTAGTCGGAGAAATCTACGGCAAAGTTCGGCGCATGACGAACGAATATAAGAAGATTTTAAAGTCCGCTGGTCCAAGCTGCCCGGTCTCCGTCATCGGGTTATCCGGTGTTCCTAGCGCTGGCGACCGCTTTATGGCCTTCCCGACTGAGAAGGAGGCGAAGGAAATCGCCGCGAAACGGGCTCTTGAAAAGCAGCAAAACACGCGAGCGGGAAATGCTGCCATGTCGCTAGACGATCTCAATAATCTCATCAATGCTGGCAAAGTCAAAGATCTCAATGTCTTAGTCAAAGCCGATACCGATGGCACGGCCGAGGCTTTGAAGGCGAACCTTGAGAAACTGAGCAACGAGAATGTCAAAGTTCACGTCTTAAGCGCCGCAAGCGGAGCGATCTCCGATTCTGATGTTTTGCTTGCCGAAGCCTCTCATGCAATCATCTTTGGCTTCAATGTGCGCCCCGATGCGCGCGTTAAGCAAAAAGCCGAGGAGGCCCACGTCGAAATCCGCCTTCACAAGATCATCTACGAGCTTCTTGATGAGATGGAAGCTGCGATGAAGGGCATGATCAGCATCGAAAAAATCGAATCCGTCACCGGGCAAGCCGAAATCCGCCACATCTTCAAGATCACCCACGTCGGCACCGTCGCCGGCAGCTACGTTACCGAGGGCGAGCTAAAAGTGAAATCCAAAGCCCGCCTCATCCGCGATGGCATTGTCATCTATGATGGGGAAATCGGCTCCTTGCAGCACGGCAAAGACGCGGTGAAAGACATTAAGGCTGGCTATGAATGCGGCCTTACGATCGCAGGATATAACGATCTCAAGGTCGGCGACATCGTCGAAGGCTACGAGATGGTGGAGAAGAAGTAAGCATGGCTTCCCGTCCTGGCCGCATCAAGGCCTTAATCGAAAAGAACATCATGGACATCGTCCGGGGAGAGATCAAAGATCCCAAACTCGGCATGGTATCCGTGAACGAAGTCGCGGTGAACCGCGATTCAAGCGAAGTGAAAGTTTACGTCACCTTCTTCAATGCGAAATACCCTCATCAGTCTTTCGAAATCCTCAAGAAGAAAGAAGGCTTTGTGAGGACCTCTCTTGCGAAAAAGATGGATCTTTACAAAGTACCAAAGGTCGTCTTCGTCTATGATGAATCCTTCGAAAGGGCTGATCGCATTGAGAAAGCCCTTAAGAAAGAGGAAGCAGACCTCAAAGAGCT
>CAVKPZ010000112.1:0-5327 GCA_963658395.1 Lachnospiraceae bacterium
CAACACGGCAAGGCTAGACGTCGAGGGGATGATGGCGCTTCTCAAGAAGCTCGCCCTCTTCGGCGGCCCAGTCAAGCAGCACGATTAAGCGAAGCATGTAACGAACGCGATGGGAAGCCACCGCGTTTTTAGTCAGTCCGCTCCCCGAAATTGCTCATCCAATACGCTAAGCAATCCTTCTTTACGTCAAAGAGCTTTACTTTCGATTGGGATTCCTTGGAAATGAGCAAGCCATAAGAGGCGAATTTGTTCAGGGTCTTCAAAGCCCCTTGCTTGCTCATCTCGCTTTTGGTGAACTTCAAGAAATCGCGATAGGTGAATTTTCCTTTGTAAGAAAGAAGGATCTTCTTGAAGTAAGCAAGCTCGCTTTCCGTCCAGGTGATTCCTTTGTCTTGCAGGCTTTGGGTGATAATCTCGAGGTCCCTGTAGCAAAGGAAATAATCAATCGACGTCTTGAAGATATACTCAAGGAAATAAGTAAGATCGTTATGGGAGTCCCTGGTGTTCTCTAAAGCGAGGTAATAATCCCTCTTCTTCAAATCGATGCCTTCGGAGATGAAAGAGGGGTGAACGTTGTCCGTGAGGAAATGCAGCCAAAGAGAGACCATCCTGGCGGTTCTGCCATTATAGTCAAAATAGGGATGAACATAGACAAGGTAATAATGGGCGATATGGGGCAAAAAGTATTTAAGCTTAGGGTTCTTCAGGTTTTCGTTCACGAAGGCGAATAAAGAATCCATGCATGCCTTGATCTTCTCATGAGGGCAGCCGGGATAATGATCGATCTCAACTTCGTCGTGCCTATAAAGATTGCCTTCTAGCAATTTGTCCTCCTCATCAAGACAGCCTTCGCTTAGCAAGTCGTATAGATGGGCTAGACTCGCTTCATCAAAAGACGGCTTGGAAAGAACGAAGTCAATGCCTTTAGACATGTTCTTCACGATCAGGTCGTTTCTATTGAGAGGCTCCGCGCCTTCTTGGATCAGCTCGATGATTCTCTTTCTAGTGGTCGGGATGTCTTCGATGGAAAGGCTCCCATCGATTTCAGAAAATAAAAGAGAATGTACTGTGGCCTCTTTGGTGAAATCGTTTAAGTCCAGACTTGAAGCAAGTTCTAGAAGCGTGCTCTGCATAGAGAAGAGCTCATCTGGAACCAAATAGAAAGGGGGTTTGGAATTCCAACTGAGAAGATTGAGTTTGACGAATCTCTCATCGTCCCCTTTTTCGGCCAGTTCCGCTTTCCTCTCGTTAAGCTTATCAAAATCAAAAGGGGACAAGAACGTTTTTGCCTTCGTCCCGTATTTCAGCTCATGCGGGTCGTAGTAAGTTCCGCTTAATTGGTTTTGGATAATCTCGTCATATCTGTCCATGAGGTTATTGTAAACCATATCGTAAACCTCTTACGTAGATTGACGATTACCTTTTCTGTTCGACGCTTGCTTTCTAAGATAAAGCCTTTATGCATTGCTACTTTTAGAATTTTAAATCCTTATTATTAGGCAAAAAAATAACTTTATATTTCCCCAAAATCTTTCTAAAAACACAAATTTTGGGGAAATAGCGTTGTAAATCAATAACGACAGTCGGATAATAAAGATAGATATTTCCCCAAAACTTATCCAAAAATATGGATTTTGGGGAAATAGGAGGTAGCTATGGACATTATCGGAAGAGGGGAGGAGCGGGAGGAGCTCGCTTCTTGTTTGAAGTCAAATAAGCCCGAGTTTATTGTGCTATATGGAAGAAGAAGGATTGGGAAGACACACCTGATTAGAAGTTTCTTCTCCGAAAAATTCACTTTCTACGCGAGCGGGGTGAACAACAAATCCGGGAAGACCCAGCTTAAAAATTTTGCCGATGCTCTCTCTGAATATGGTTTAGAAGATTTCCCCGTTCCCGAAGATTGGCTCGATGCTTTCAAAGGTTTGAAAGCCCTCTTGGAGAAAGAAAATGCCTATCGCGAGCCTTCCTCGGGGAAGAGAATAATCTTTTTGGACGAGATTCCTTGGATGGATACGAAAAAAAGCGATTTCAAAGCAGGTTTAGACTTATTCTGGAATACTTACGCTTCCACCAAAAGCGATTTGGTTCTCATCGTATGTGGCTCCGCTACATCTTGGATTTTAAAGAACATGGTGAAAGACGAAGGGGGTTTCTATAACCGCCCCACGCGAAAGATTCATCTTTTGCCATTCACGCTCGGAGAATGTCTGCTTTTCAGCGAATATTTAAAATTGGGATACAAGAAAAAACAGGTAATCGAATGCTACATGGTCTTTGGCGGCATACCTTACTACTGGCTGATGCTAGACCCAAGCCTAAGTCTCGCTCAGAACATTGATCGGCTCTGTTTCCGGGAATCCGGCCAACTGCACGACGAATACCAAGCCCTTTTCAAATCGCTTTTCTCCGCAAATGGAAAGCATCGCGAAATCATCGAGGCCTTGATGAAAAAAGAAACCGGCACGCAAAGGAAAGAGCTAACAAAAATACCAAGCGTAGGCGGCGGCAAATCGCTCACCACCGCTTTAGAAGAACTTTGCGAATGCGGGTTCGTTAGGGCCTATGACAACTACAAAACAAGCACGAACAGCAAGTTCTACCAGATCATCGATCCTTTCACCCTATTTGCAAAAGCCTTCTTATTTTCCTCTTCTTTTGATAACTGGACCGCATTCGTTGGAACGCCTTCTTATTATTCGTGGCAAGGGCACGCTTTCGAAATTGTCTGTTTGAATAGCGTGCCCGCAATCAAAAAAGCCTTAGGCATCAGTGGAGTGGCCACCAAAACCTATTCTTGGAGGAGCCGGAAAAGCAAACCAGGGGCGCAAATTGATCTCTTAATCCAAAGGAAAGACGGGGTTATCAACGTCTGCGAAATGAAGTATTCCAAGGCAGCTTATGAAATCGACGAGGAATATGAAGAGAACCTCGCTAACAAGCTCCGATGTTTCGCCAAAGAGAATCAGACCGAAGATCAACTTGCTTTGACCTTCATAACGTTCAATGGGCTCAAAAGGAATGAATATTCTGACATCGTCCCCTTCGAGATAAACGGGGAGGACCTTTTCTCCATATAATTTCTGTTTTCTAAGGCGATGAGAAAGGATCAAACTCACTATTTCCCCAAAATTTACCTAAAAGCACATATTTTGGGGAAATAAGAGAATAGATATCGCTCATCAAAAAGCCCCAACGAAAGAAAAGACTAACCACAAACACTCCGCAATTAGAAATCGAAGGTTTTCTCAGCGGCTTGAATTACATCTTCAAATTCAGAAAGCGTTTCATCAGGGGATATGGCTTTCCCGAAGCCATATCTAGCGAAGAAAAATGGAATGCCAACCAAACGCGTCTCTTTCTCATCCCCCGCGGTGTCACCAATATAAGCAGCTTTTTTAATCCCATGTTTTTCCATCAGAAGCTTAATGGAGCCGCTCTTCGGTAGAAGAGTATCCCCATAGCAAAGATGGTCGGTAAATATTCCGGGATGTTTTAGGGCTCTTAGGTAGTCTTCGATATAGCCTTTTTGGCAATTGGACATGATGAAAAGGGCATAACCTCTTTTTTTGAGCTCCATCAAGGTCTCTTCTTCTTTAGGGAAAAGTTCACCGGAATGATCGGCGAGATATTCAACCTCGTAAGCGAAGGCCTCGTTTGCCCAAACCTTTCCTTTTTCGGAATCGGGGGTGAGCTTAGCGATGTTCTTCGCGATTTCCATCATTGGGAGCCCCATTTGAGCCCTCACTTCATTTTCAGTGATGTAAAAAGAATCGCCGAAGTATTTCTTCCCGCATATGCTCCAGGACTCCGCGACGACTTTCGTCGAATCCCACAGAGTGCCGTCCAAATCAAAAATCAGCGCAACATTATCCATGCAAAACTCCATTCTTTTTATTCAACAATCCGCAAAACCCCTCTTAAATAAGGTCGTTCAATTCCTTCTCAAGTTTCTTGAATCTCTTTTGCTTATGGGTTTCCCTAATTCCTTTGATAAACACCGCCTGCACATCATCCAAGGTCCTTAAATCCTCAAGAGGATTCCCTTTCAGGACAATGAGATCCGCGTCTTTATTGAGATCGATCGAGCCAGTGACATCATCGATCCCTAAAATCTTCGCATTGCCAACAGTGCCCGCATACAAAGCTTCCGCGTTGGAGCATCCGACCGTCTTCTTATAATAGCAAAGCTCTCTCCACATGGAGGAATGGGTGGCAAAAGGGCAAGAGGCATCCGTTCCTAAGCCCACCTTGATCCCCATTTGGTAACAAGACTTCGCCGAGGATACGATGCCTTCGTAGATCTTAGAGACCGCGAGCATTTGTCCTTCGCTGTATTTAGAAACACCCTTATCAAGCAAAGCAGCAGGAAGAGCCGGGGAAAGAGTTGTAACGAGGCGGCTACGATAAGTCGATAAGCCATTCTTCATTTCATCATTAAGGTTCGCCCCGTGCTCAATCGTGTCGATCCCGCCTTTGATGCATAAGGCAAAACCTTCGTTGGATTCGCAATGGGCGGAGACCTTAAATCCTTTTTGATGCGCATAATCCACGCACCACTTGATTTGCTCTAGGCTCATTCTGGGAGCGCCGGGAACTTCGCCCGGCAAAGCATCCATCGCCCCTGAAGTGACCATAAGTTTCACCCAGTCACAGCCGTGTTTGATATTCTCGTCAATCGCAGAAATGAATTCCTCTTTGGAGGTGCATCCTTTTGAGATTGAGCCTACCCCATGCCCGAAAGGTGTGGTAAGCGCATAGCCAGAGGAAAGGACTCTAGGCCCAAGGAACTTCCCTGCTTGGATGGCCTTTTTCGCCCATTCATCCGCGTAATGGAGATCTCCTAAAGAGCGGACCGTGGTGGTGCCTGAGCGAAGGCTCTGCCGCAAAGAGGCCTTCGCTAAACTATGGAGAACAAACCGCCCAAAACCAGTCGCGGCGAATTTCACTAAACGTTTTTGGGGTTTGCCCTTTGAGGCAATCGCTTTCTTAGGAACCCCGTTTCCGAACAAATGAACGTGGGCATCGATTAATCCTGGGCAAACATAATTGCCATGAAGATTGATAACTTTCTCTTTTTTGCCAGACTTCATATTTTGGCCAAAGGCGATGATGACCCCGTTTTTAACCCGTAAGGAAGCATCCTCCAAAACGCTGCCCTCGTTTACATTCACAAGACGGCAGTTAGCAAGCAAAAAAGAATCGTTCTTCATAGGAGTAATTTTCCGCCTTGAAGGAAGAATTACAACACCCTTGCGGCAAAGACGCTCTTATTTAGAAACAAAAGGCAAAGCCCCGAAATGAGAGACGGCCTTAGCCCCATCCGT
>CAVKPZ010000113.1:0-5320 GCA_963658395.1 Lachnospiraceae bacterium
GGTATCCCTGGCGCAAAATCGCCGATGCGGTGTTTTGCTCCGAAAAAAAACAGCGCCTATAACCCCATGCTTCGGCGTCAGACCCCCAAAGGGATCGAAGCTTTCGCTCTTTCTTCAACGGGTGTGGCCAAGTCCCATTTCAAGTCTAGGCAAGCAAGCCTGCCTTCCTTGGGCCGATAGGGAATTGCTGGATCCGTTAAATTGTTCCTGACCCTGAACTTCAACAGAGGACAAACAAGAAACAATGGAAAACCTTAACCATGAACTTTGACAATAGACGATTAAAGGTTTTTATGAAGAAAGAGCGGGGAAGGGAGCGTCTAAGCCCCCTTAGAATCAATAATCGACTTCAAATTCGAAAGTCTGATTGTGCTTATCGAGGGCAAGCTGAAGAGCGATGATTTCTCGCTCCACCTCCTCAAAGGCCGCTTGGGCCTTGGCGATGTCGTAATTGGCGTAGGTGAACTCCACCGCATCTCGCCTCGCCCCGAAGCGCACCGTCAAGGAGGAGCGTTCCTTGGGCAAGCGCTTGCGGAAGGTATCATAAATTTCCTTCCGGGCGTTAAGCTGCGCCATGCGGATAAGAATCTCATCCACCGAATAAGCCTTGTCCCCCACTTGGATGCTGGAGCTGGCGTTAGAAAGGTTAAGGGCGTGCTTGATATGCATGACCTTTTCGTCAAGAGCGGCGATGAGGACGTTATTGCCCTCGAAATCAAAGGAAGGGACATAAGGCTCTTCGCCAGCGGCAACCGTGTAGGTGGAGGAATCCTTTTCCCTAGCAAGGTAGGTTTCCTTCTCCGATTTAAGCTGCGCGACAAGTTTGCATGCCAAAGCTGAGGTCATCTTCATAATCTTTTCTCCTTCCGCCCAAATGCCTGGGCGTTATTTTGACTCCCTTATCATAACGGCTAGCAAAATGGGCGTCAACAAAAATCGTTATATTTTTTGTGAACAAGTAATATTCTTTTTGGCTCCCCCTTATTTCAACTCGCCGAAACCAGAGAACAATGAAGTTCCCTTTCTTATTTTTCAAGGGGCGGTTCTTTGTTTCTTTCCCCGCTCAGAAAAAAGAAGGTATAGTTTTGCCTATGGAAAGAAGCGGCGCGAAAGCAATCAATTCGGTGAAATGGCCATGGGTCATCAGCCTGATCCTTGTGATTCTAGGAGGGGCGTGCGTCTTCCCTGTTTTCATCGTCTGCATTTGCTACGGGGGAATCATGAACAGTTTCACTTGGTTCCTCGTTTTCTTGCCTTTGGTTTTCTTAGCGGGCGGCCTTGCTTTCGGAATCGTCTCCTTCGCGAAGAGAAAGACCGGCACCTTGCCTTTAATCATCCTTAGCGCCGCTCTATCCATCGCCTCGCTCGGCTTAAACGCCGCGGGGCTATTTCTTGGAGAGATCGGAAAAGAGAACGGCCCTTTGGACGAGGAAGCGAGGTATAACGCAAGCCTTCAAGGGTTCTTGGAGCGTTCCAAAGGAGAAACCCTCATCTGCTCCTATCTAGACGGAGAGGACTCCAACCAATTCAAGGATTACAAAGACGAGGCGAGAAAGGTTCTTGAAAACGATTTCACCCTCGCCGAGATTGAGCAGCCATATAGTTTCGACTACTGCTGCTATCTTTATTTTGAGCCAAGCAGCGGAGGGATGACTCGCCTTTATCTAGGCAAGAGCTACACGACGGTGAAGATCACCTACACCACCCATCGGAACGTCCGCCTTTACTATTCCTTGCCCAAAGAAAAAGGGAAGGCTCTCTATGACACCTTGAAATCTACCTATGAGACGATGCAAAGCGAGATAAGCGAGGACGTAGAGGAAGGCAAAAAAGAGGTTACCTATGATAAATTCCTCGCCAAGATGAAGGAGAGCACCTCAAACCCCTGCTATTACGTTTCCGATGACGCCTTCCTCTTTGACACGGACAGCCAGGTCCTCGCCTTGTTAGAAGGGCTCAATCCCGCCCTTTTCCTCCAAAAAGATCTTGAGATTGGCTATGACAGCTTCCTCTATTCGGAAGCGAACTTCGTCTATGGCAGAAAGCCATACCAAAACTCATCCGACCTTTACTTCGCCGCCTTTGAATTCAAAACCGGGGAGATCCATGTGGACCGCTCTTTTCTCGATCGTTACGAGTGCAGCCATCTCCTTTGCTCCGTATACGCGCTTACCGTTGAGGAAAGTGCGGCGCTTCAAGCTCAAATAGCGAGCATCTTCCCCACCGCTTGACTTAGCAAGGCTTATTCTCGATGTTAGGCTCTTTTCTTGCCTTAGCTTGTTCCTAAGCCCTTGAGTACAGGGAGAGGAATACCCTATGGAAGGCAAGTCGATTCGAGTCATCGATTGTTTGCCCGCAGAAGAAGAGGTCATCTCCTTCGCAAATATGCGTCAACGCTTCTTTCATTAAGACGGCACTCGTCTTGGAACTTTGCCCCCCATCCATCGTAAAAACGCTTTTCTCGCGATAGGGCAAGACGAACAAAGGGTCGCCGAAATACTGTTCATCGGTGCGGATTAGATACTCAATCGGATCCATGTACTCAAGCCCGACCCTCTCCAGAAGCTCCTGCAGGTCTTCCCTATTTTTCCCAGGCACCCTCTCGGAGATGAAGACGGGCGTCTTCTCCAAGCGGACATATTGCTTCTTCTTCAAATCCAAATTAAGCCCGGGGATACCTTGGAAGGAAGTTCCTTCTAGAAGCTCAATCACCGCATAGTTAGGCGTAAAAACATAGTGGAACGTCTCATCGTCGTCCAAATAGTAAGTAAGGTCGCAGATGCGATAGATAAGCCCATAGGGCCCCGGGAAGCAAATGCTTCCCCTTGATTCATAAGTCTTCATGATTTTGGTTTGGCTGGTTTTCATAGGGGCTCCTGGCTATCTTTTCGTAGGGGCGGTATTCTCCTTCGCCCAGGCCAGAAAGGAAGGGTAGTCCAGTTTGCAGTCAGCGAGGTCAAGGAAGGCGCGGATCATGCTTGCATCAGAGCAAGTCAAAGAGATGCCATTGATCTTTAGTCCGCGCGACAAAGCGAAGGCCCCGATCCTTTTGTTGCCGTCATAAAAAGGGTGATTGAGGGTGAGGCTATAAGGTAAGCGAGCGAATTTTTCATTTAGGGTAGGATAGGGATCCTGCCCGCCAAAGGTTTGCAAAGGCACGTTCAAAGTGGAGAGAAGCATCCCTCTTTCCCTCACTCCGTCGATGCCTTGGGTGCAGTCAAGAATCCTAGAATGGATATAGAGCAAGTCATCTTCCGTGAAATAAACCATCACTTCGCAAGCTCCTTATATACCTCGCCCCTTTTCGCAAGCTCGTCGTCCACCTCTTTGCTTAGCTCCTCTCAGCTTAAGTAGGTAAGGCTTGGTTCTTCTTTGGAATCCACGGCCTTTTTGCTTTTATTGTTTTCCATAAGATTCCTCCTTCAATCTTTTAGGCAGCCTATAGGAACGACAAACACCCCATCCGGGCGTTTCATCCCCTATCTCCCTCCCGTGAGGACCATTTTAAAGGAAGGAAGCCTCATAATGGAATCCTCAGACGCATCATTATGTTTCTTGATAAGGGATTCGACTTTGCATAAATGCGCTGCGTCTTCGTCAATCCCCTCCTGGCTTCCGAGTTTGAACTCGATGAAACCATATCTTCCGTCGTCAAAATGAAGAACGCAGTCGACCTCAAGATTGCTTTTGTCGTGATAATAGGAAAGCTCTCCGCAATGGGATGAGGAATAAATCCTCAAATCGCGCACGCAAAGCGTTTCGAAGACAAAGCCAAACGAACGCAGATCAAGCGTGTAAAGCTCAGGAGAAGCGCCCAAGGAAGCAGCGGCAATCGAAGGGTCGACGAATTCTCTTTTTCTCCCGGTGCGGATTGCCGCTTTAGAGCGAATGGAGGGGCACCATCCTTCCATATCCTGAACAATATAAAGCCGCTCAAGGGCGTTGATGTAATCGTCTAGCGTCGGTTCTGAGATCCCTTCTGGGAGGAGATGTCCCCGATGAGACTCGTCTTTTTGGCGAGCGTTGAGATGTTTCTTGCGTAAGTGCGAAGCAAGGCCCGCATCGTATTCTCGTTTCTTTTAACCTTATCGGCTTGGTACATATCCCTCTTGTAGATCTGGGCAAAATAATCTTTCGAGATTTCCAGCTGGGCTCCTTTGTCGTCCAATAGCACGCTTTCCGGCCAACTGCCGCGACAGGCGGCGAAAATAAGGTCTTCATACGTCAAATCGGTTTCGCAGCCATTTTCCAAAATCTCACTCCCATCAAAAAAATCCATCAAAGAAACAGTCCCGTTGGACTCTTTGGACTCGTACAAGCTCATAGGGTAAATTCGCAGTTCGGATATGCGCCCTGCCCCAGAATGATTTGCCTTCACTTTTTTTGAAGTGGATCCCGTCAAAAGGAATTGACCTTTCTCATGATGTTCATCGCAATAGGGGCGCACAGCAAGGAAGCGAAAAGTTTGGAGAAAGTCTAACTAGTTCTTTTCTCTTTCGAAAACGTAATCGCACTTGCTCCCGCCTTCGCCGATCCTCTCGGTATAGGAGAACTTCGTTTTGGGGAGATTGCCATAAAGGATGTTGTCCACCTGGCAGAATCCCTTGGTCAGCTCAGGCCTACCATACTTAGAAAAGATTTCAAAGAACATGCAGCGATGAGTCGTCATGGCAAAGCGATTCCGCTCGGATTTTGGAAATTCGATGTCCCATCCAAACCCCGTGACATGCCTAAATTTGATGGGCATGAGGCGATTGAGCGCCCTCACGAAGAAAGGCAGCCTCGCAAGCGCCCTCATGGATTTGATGGAAGGCTCGACGAAGCGATGCATCGCCTCAATCACGATTCTCTCGCTTTCCTCTTTGCTTTTCCCCTCCCCTTCCATCATCATCACCAAAGCGAGGCAAGAGAAAAGATTGCACAGGTATCCGTGGTTCTTCCTATCCGCGTATTCCCCGTTTTCTTCAATCAGCCCCTCCATGATTTGCAGAGTCTTTTCTTTCTCCTCTTGATTGAGGGTCTTGAAAAACCTCTTGAACCTAGAGTTCTTGATCATTTTCTTCGGGATATATCTCATCGGGGCGCCCCTTTGCTCTTCAGGCTTGCTTATCTTATCAAAGTTAAAAAATCTTAACTATAAGCGACTTAGCCTTTGGGCAAAAAAAGGAAGAGGCTTCCGCCTGAGGGGCGAGACGTTTGTTTTACTTATTATGAATCGCGTCGATCGGCTTCTTATTCGCAAGCCTGATGACGGGCAAAGAGGCGGAGAGGATGCTCGCGCCAAGGGAGATTGCTAGTAGCATCAGCACGGTGAAGATGT
>CAVKPZ010000114.1:0-4991 GCA_963658395.1 Lachnospiraceae bacterium
AATTAGCCGAATCGGGTTCGCCGCTTAAAAACGGAAATCACTTTGGCAACTTACGCGTTTATTTCTTGAAGCGCTCCTTCCACTTGGCGAAGGGGCCGTCTTTCTTGCTTTCCTGAGCCTGGAATTCCTTCAGGAGGTCCTTCTGGTTTTTGGAAAGTTTCGTCGGGGTCTTCACTTTGATATGGAGATATTGGTCGCCGGGCTTTTTGGTGCGGAGATCCTGCACGCCCCTGCCCTTGAGCTTCAAGATCTGCTCGGGCTGGGTGCCTTCTGGGATCGTCACAGTGACTTCCCCGTATACCGTGGGGACGTCAATTTGCGTCCCTAAGGCGCAGTCGACGAAGCTCAAGGGGACATCGAGATGGATGTCGTTCCCTTCGCGTTTGAAATCGGGGTGGTCGGCGACGAGGACTTCGACGTATAGGTCGCCGTTAGGCCCACCGTTAACGCCCTTGCCCCCCTTGCCGGAGACCCTGATCTGCTGGCCGGAGCTGATGCCCGCGGGGATGTTGACCAAAAGGTCTTTGTGGACGCGCGAATAGCCCTTGCCATCGCATTCGTGGCATTTCTTCTTGACGATTTTGCCCTTGCCCCCGCAATAGGAGCAGGTGCTTTGACTTTGCATATTGCCAAAAATCGTTCGCTGGGTGGTGACTTCCACCCCGCTGCCGCCGCAATGGGGGCAGGTTTGGTAATCGCCATCGCTCTCCGCCCCCGTGCCATGGCAATGCGGGCAGGGCTCATCGTAAGTCAAAGGGACCGTGATCTTGGTGCCGCTGATGGCATCCATGAAGTTGATGCGGACCCTCGTGAGGCTGTCTTGTCCTTTGCTAGGGCCGGCGGCTGAGCCGCCACTTCTTCTCGCTCCCCCGCCGCCGAAGAAGCTATTGAAGATATCGTTCAAATCGAAATCCCCGAAGCCTTGGCTGGAGAAACCTCCGCCGAAGGGGTTGCCCGCCCCGCCCGTAGAGGCCCCTTGCTCGAAGGCGGCCTGGCCGAAGCGGTCGTATTGGGCGCGCTTATTGTCGTCGCTTAAGACGTCATAAGCCTCCTGCACCTCTTGGAATTTCTTCGGGGCATCGGGAGAATGGTTAATGTCGGGGTGATATTGCTTGGCGAGTTTCCGGTAAGCGGATTTGATCTCGTCTTTGCTCGCGGTCTTGGTTAGGCCGAGCACTTCGTAGTAATCGCGTTTGTTTTCCGCCATAATGCCCTCCTTTCTTGTTGATTAAGGCAAAGGAGGCGCCAGATAACCCTGGCGCCTTCTCAAATGGGTGATGAAGATTACTTCTTGGTGTCGGTGAAGTCCGCGTCCACCACGTCGTCGGCGGTCTCGTTGCCTTCGGCGCTGGCGTTATTCGCGCCAGATCCGGGGTTCGTACCGGATTGGCCTTGATAGGCGCCAGCCTGGGCGGCCGCGTCTTCGAGCTTGCCGACGATCTCGCGAAGCTTGTTGATGTCGTTGGCCTGGATGGCACCGCTTGCCTCATCACGGAGCTTGGTGAGCTGGTCCTTCTGCTCAGGGGAGAGCTTATCGCCCTGCTCAGTGAGGGTGGAGTTAATCTGATCGACGTAGCTCTGGGCCTTGTTCTTGACTTCGATGTCGTCTTTTCTCTTCTGGTCGGCTTCCTTGTTCGCCTCAGCCTCTTTCACCATGCGGTCGATGTCGGCCTGGGAGAGGCCGTTGGAGCCGGTGATGGTGATGTCTTGGGACTGGTGGCTATCGAGGTCTTCGGCGCTGACTTTGACGATGCCGTTGACGTCGATAGAGAAGGTGACCTGGATGCGCGGCTGGCCGCGGCGCGCCGGGCGGATTCCGGAAAGAGTGAAGTGACCGAGGAGTTTGTTGTCGTGGGCCATCGGGCGCTCGCCCTGGTAGACCATGATGTCGACGGCCGGCTGATTGTCCTCGGCGGTCGAGAAGATCTGGCTCTTGGTGGTCGGGATGGTCGTGTTGCGCGGGATGAGGGGAGTGAGGACTCCGCCGAGAGTCTCGATGCCGAGAGTGAGCGGGGTGACGTCGAGAAGGACGACATCCTTCACATCGCCCGCGATGACCGCGCCCTGGATAGCGGCGCCGGCGGAAACGGCTTCGTCGGGGTTGACGGAGAGATTGAGCTTCTTGCCGGTGATTTTAGCGACGAGTTCCTGAACCGCAGGCATGCGGATGGAACCGCCGATCATGAGAACGTCGCCGATGTCGTTATAGGAGAGGCCGCTGTCTTGCATCGCTTTCTCAAGCGGCACGCGGCAGCGCTCCAGCAAAGAGCGGGTGAGATCCTGGAATTTGGCTCTGGTGAGCGTGGTCTCGAAGTTGATCGGGCCATTGCTGCTCATGCCGATGAAAGGAAGAGAGATGGTCGTCTGGAGCGAGCTGGAGAGCTCGATCTTGGCCCTTTCAGCCGCATCGAGGAAGCGCTGACGGGCCATCTTGTCGGTGAGGTCTGCGCCGGTCTCAATCTTGATCTGGGCTTGGATCCAATCCGCAACCATGTGGTCCCAGTCGTCGCCGCCCAAATGGGTGTCGCCGTTGGTGGCCAGGACTTGGAAGGTACCCTCGCCGATATCGAGGATGGAGACGTCGAGCGTGCCTCCGCCGAGGTCGAAGACGAGGACTTTCTCGGACTTGTTGCTTTCTAAGCCGAAGGCAAGGCAAGCGGCGGTCGGCTCGTTGATGATGCGCACGACGTCGAGCCCGGCGATCGTGCCAGCGTCTTTGGTGGCCTGACGCTGGGCGTCATTGAAGTAGGCAGGGACCGTGATGACGGCCTTCTTGACCGGCTGGCCGAGGTTTTTCTCGGCGTAGGTCTTCATGTAAGAGAGGACCTTCGAGCTGATCTCCTGCGGGGTGAAGTCCTTGTTCAGGCAGTTGATGTGGAATTTGTCGGAAGTGCCGATGTGGCGCTTGGCACTGGAGACCGTGTCGGGATTGGTGATTGCTTGACGCTTGGCCGCGTTGCCGACGATCTCCTCGCCGTCTCCTTTGAAAGCGACGACGGAGGGGGTCGTGTTCGTTCCTTCGGGGTTGGGGATGACTTTGACTTTGCCATCGGCCTGCATGACGCTGATGACGGAGTTGGTCGTGCCGAGGTCGATGCCTACGATGATTTCTTTTGCCATAATGTTTTATTCTCCTTTAGGCGGCTTTGCCGTCTTCTGCCTTTGGGGCAGGTTCTTCTTTCTTTTCTTTTTTGCTGACCGTGACCATCGCTGGGCGGATGAGACGGTCATGCAGCTTATATGCGGCGCTATGGACTTTAATGACGGTGTTCTCGGGGAGGTCGTTGTTGATCTCGCTGTCCACCGCGTGCATGTAGGTGATGTCGTAAGGCTCATTGAGCTTCGGGGCAAGCTCGCTCACCCCTTCTTCCTCCAAGGCGCCCTGCAATTGCTTGTAGATGTATTGGAAGCCGACCTGATAGTTCTTCGCCTCGGGGCTATTCGGGGTGGCCGTTAGGGCCAGACGGAAGGCATCGAGAGCGGGAAGGAGCTTCTCCAGGAAGCCTTCGGAACGGTAGCGAAGCGCGGTGCGTTTCTCTTCCTCAAGGGACTTCCTTAGGTTCGACATATCCGCGTAAGCGCGGTAATATTCGTTCTTCCAGTGGTCCCTGTCGGCGACCGTCTTGTCGATTTCCTCAAGAGCTTTCAGGTATTTTTCTTTGGGGATTTTCTTGCCGGAGAAGAGCCCCCCTTCTTCTTTCTCTTCGTTTACTTTGCTTTCTTCTTGCTCGGTTTGGCTGGCTCCGTTTTCGGGCTGCTTTTGCTTTTCTTCGGGCATGTTTTCTCTCCTTTCGCCCCGCTTTTCTCGGCGAAGTAGTCGTCGAGGGATTGGGTTACGTAATTCAGGGTGGACATGATTCTCTCGTAGTCCATTCGCGTGGGGCCCAGAAGGCTTATCGAGGTCTTCTCCTGGCCGGGGATCTGGATGTCGGCGGTGATGACCGCGACGTCTTCAAGCCCTTCTTGGCTGGAGCCGAAATTGACTTTGGCCCCCTCCCCTTCTCCACTCACCGCCTGGCGCATGGCCTCGGGGCTATCGAGAAGTTTCAGGATCTTCTTGAGCTTTTTGGCGTCCTCGGCGAATTCGGGGTGATCGAGGAGGTTCTCCTTGCCGTATAGGCTCACCCTCTCGCCGGCGAATTGGACGAAGGCTTGAAGCAGGGCTTGGTAGATGACGTCCTGCCCGACCATGTAGTCGGTTACGGCGGGCTTCATGGCCTCCATTTTGGAGACGAGTTCGCTCACCGGCGTGCCGATGAGACGCTTGTTGAGCAGCTCAACGGTCTTTTTCACGTCTTCTGGCGAAATCGAGCCATCGATCACGAAGGTCTTGTTCTCCACGTATCCGGCGTCGGTGACGAAGACCGCGGTGGCGGTGTTCGGCCCGATGGGGATCAACTGGATTGAGACGAGTTTCTCGTGGTTGACCTTAGGTCCTAAGACCCCTACGGCGAGGTTCGTCATGTTGGAGAGGATCTCGCAGGAGCGCGAGATGACCTCCTCCACCGACTGCGCCTTCTTGTCGAGGACCGACTGGATGGCGTATTTCACCGTGGAATCGACCCGCTCTTCTCTGAGATGTTCCACATAGTACTCATAGCCTTTGCTGGAAGGGACGCGTCCGGAGGAGGTGTGCGTCTTCTCGAGGAAGCCGTCTTTCTCCAGGGCGTTCATCTCGCTGCGGATGGTGGCGGAGCTCACATCCAGATGGTAAGTCTCCAAGAGGGTTTTGCTCCCGACCGGCTCGGCCGTGCGGATGAAGTGCTCGACGATCAGTTTCAGAATTTGCTCGCTGCGCGTCATAGGTTGTCCTTTCTAGCAGTCTCTTTCTATGAGTGCTAGGCACATTATAGGAAAGGTTTTGGCACTGTCAAGGAAGAAGTGCTAATTTTCTCAAAACTCAGGAAAATAGGCTCACCAAGACGTAATCCAGGCACGGTAGTTTTATAGTTGCCGCCTAAAATTCGAAAAATTCCAGCTGGAAGCGTGGG
>CAVKPZ010000115.1:0-4985 GCA_963658395.1 Lachnospiraceae bacterium
CGGAACCGGCTGCTTCATGCTTATGAACATCGGAGAGAAGCCCATCCTTTCGAAATCCGGCCTTCTTACGACGGTCGCTTGGAGAGAAAACGGCAAGACGACTTATGCCTTGGAAGGCTCTATCTATATCGGCGGCGCGATCGTCCAGTGGCTGCGCGATCAGACCCGCTGGTTCGAGGACAGCTGTGATTCCGAGATGTATGCGGCGAAGCGGCCCGATACGGCTGGCGTTTATTTCGTCCCGGCTTTCGTTGGGTTGGGGACGCCGTGGTGGGATGACGACGCGCGCGGCGCGATTTTCGGCCTTACCCGCGGGGCGGATAGGCACAACATCACCAGAGCGGGCCTCTATTCCATCGCATATCAATCCAAGGATGTGATTGATGTGATGAAAAAAGAAGCCGGGCTTGAGCTTAAAGTCCTCCGCGTTGACGGCGGGGCGAGCGCGAACGCGATGCTGATGCAGTTTCAAAGCGATATCCTTCAGGCGGAGGTCCATGTTCCTGATTGCGTCGAAACTACCGCTCTGGGGGCGGGGTATCTCGCCGGCTTGGGAGTCGGTTTCTGGAAAGACAAGAAAGACATCGAAAGAAATCGCGAGTTAAGCAAACGCTACGTCCCTTCCATGAAGAAAGAAGAGGCCGATAGGCTCTATCGCGGATGGCTGCATGCGGTGAAAGCCACCCAAATGTTCAAACCGGACGAATAAGAGGTTAATGCCTCTTATTTTTTATGCGGTGGATGATAAGATAGCAAGGATGGAACTCGAAGAAAAGAAAAGACGCTATACCGAGATGCTGAAGGCCTTAGGCGTTCCCTCTCAACTCGATTACGAGTTCCTTTTCTCCTGCTATCGTTACTGCAAAGAAGGGGTGGAAGGCTTGGTGAACATTTCCCCTGAGATTGCCAAGATGTCCATCAACCCCGCTGAACTTGCTTTATATATCGCCAATGAGCACGCTTTTTATCTTTCGACCCATAAAGATGAGAAGCAAGAGGACGTCATTCAAAAGGAAAACTATATCTCGATGATTGCTTCGATCGCGATGGATAAGTACTTCACGAACGAGCATTTGGCCTTTCGCATGGGCTCATTCACAAACCGTTACGCGCCTTCTTCTTCGACCCTCGACCTTTATCTAAATTTCATCTTGGGCATGCTCTCGCATTATAAGCAGGGCAATCCCTCCGAAACCCTTGTGGTGGACATCATGAACAAAGGCTTTCAGATGGCCAAATGCGTTTCTAACCTTTTGGAAAATGGCTTTGAGACCGAGGCTTTTTCCACCTGGCGCACCCTTCATGAAAACGAATGCATCCTGCAGATCATCGTGAAATATGGCGAGCCCGTAATGAAACGTTATAATCGCCATCTTACCTATGCGGTTGCTTTCCGCGGAGGCATCCCTTCGAAAGAAGAGACGGATTCGGTTTTCGTAGAAATCAAGGATGGGATGCATGAGATTGGGCTGAAGAGCAAAGACATGAAACGCTACATCGAATACGGCTGGCTCTTAGGGGTGCCGGACGTCATGAAAATGGAGAACTTTAAGTTCAACTTCCGCGACGGCGTTGAAAAAGTGGCGGGTCTAGGAAACTATTCGAAGATATACGAGATGTCTAGCGAAATCGCCCATAGTTCCCCTTTGCTCATTTATTCGAAGAAGGACTATTTCTACCTCGTGACCGTTTTGAATCTTTACGAGTCTTTCTTTAGACTCGAAAAAATCTTCTCAAGCCTTTACACCTCAAGCGTGGGCGAGGAGCAGCGCGAGGCTTACGTGAGGATGAGAAAGCTCTACTTCGATCAGCTCATGGTTTGTTACAACATTGAAAAACAAGCTTTCGTGAATCTAGGAAACGAAAAGGAAAAGACCGCCAACTGAGGCGGTCTTTTCAGACGTCCGCGTAACAGCTTCCGCCGATGAATTCCCTGATCAAAGAGTTGCTTGGAATCCAAGTGTCCTCCATATCAATAAAGAATTTGAGCATGCGGATTAGGCGGACCGCAGTTAGATAATAAGGGGAATTTGCGGGGATTTTAGTCAAAAGAGGCAAGGCATATTTTTTCATGACGGGCAATTCGTAGGGGAGCATGGAATTGTAGACATAGTCGCTTCCTTCTTGAGTGTCATAAATCCAGCGGAACTCCCCCTTGCGGACCTCGGGCCACATGGAGAGAGTTTCTTCGACCGGGGAATTGCGGAACTGATGGTCCCTTACGATGCGGCGGATGAGACGAAGATCGGTGAGGGAGAGCGGCGTGTGGTCATCGAGATTCAGTTGCGCCTGGGGAGCGATGAAAATCTTGAACTTCTTCGAATTGGCGATATCGGGGGCCATCTGCTCGTTCAGGGCATGGATGCCTTCAATGATGATGGGCTGGTTCTTTTCGATGCGGAGTTTTCTTCCCTCCACGCGCTTTCCTGCCTGAAAATCGAATTTTGGAAGGGTGACCTCTTCCCCATTGATGAGGTCGACCATGTTCTGGTTGAACAGCTCGAGATCAAGCGCTCCGATGGCTTCATAATCAGGTTTCCCTTCTTCGTTCAAAGGCATTTCCCTGTCGCGCAAGTAGTAGTCGTCCAAGGAGATACGAATTGGGCGGATGCCGCGCGAGAGCAGTTCGATTCGTAAGCGATTCGCGAAGGTCGTCTTGCCGGAAGAAGAGGGCCCGGCGACGCAGATGAGGGAGATATCGTCGATGCTGTCTTCTATCGTTTGGCCCAGTTCGCAGAGCATGCGGTTATGCCTGGCTTCGCACATATTGATGAAGTCGCTCGGCGTCCATTCTTCGATCTGCTCGTTGATGGAGGCGACTTTGTTGCTCCCTACCGCGGTTTTAGACCATGCGTAAGACTCATTGAGCGCGCGATTGAAAGTCGGGGCGTCTTTGAAGGGAGGGATGTTTCCTCCGCACTCCGCCCTTGGGTATTGAAGCAGAAAACCCGGGGTGTATAGCCTCAGCTTGAAATCCTTGAGATAGCCCGTAGAAGGGAGCATTTTGCTGTACATGTAGTTCGTGTACTCCGCGCAGTTATAAAGATGGACGGAGTGCTCCGGGCGGTATTTAAGAATGTCGAGTTTATCCAAAAACCCTCTTTCTTTATAGATTTCCGCCGCCACTTCATTCGAAACGACGTTCCGCACGATGGGGATATCCGCGCTGATGATGTTATCGATCTCATGGCGGACTTTCAAAAGCATTGCATTGCTTGCCACTGATCCAGGGTT
Organism: Lachnospiraceae bacterium; assembly: GCA_963658395.1. Classification (GTDB taxonomy): domain Bacteria; phylum Bacillota_I; class Bacilli_A; order RFN20; family CAG-826; genus Alloenteromonas. The sequence continues at coordinate 3,235 of CAVKPZ010000115.1, forward strand.
CAGGAGATGGATGGAGATGCAACGGGACACGTTGTAGGCAAAGCGTATTTTCAAATCTGGGTAGGTCCTTGCGAAAGCCATCGCGACGACATAGCGAAGAGTGGCCTCGTACATCTTGCAAGCGGTGGCGTCGGTCAGATCTAAAAACTCCACATCTGCGTCCTGGGTGACTATATAAGTGAGTTCCCGAATCGAGCCGTTCACTTTGGCCGCTTTGTATTTCCTTTCGGGGTCGCTTTTCTTTAACAAACTATAGAGTATGACATCTTTTTCGAAGGTTTTTGTCTTGTTTCCGACTTTTACTTTTATCGGCATGGTTCTTTCCTCCTCATCAAGCCCGATATCCTATCTTGAAAGGGCTTTCATAGCAAGATGCAAGATGCCTTTTTCTCGATTTCGTAGCAAAATAATCATGAGCAAGGAGAGAGGAATTCAAGAGGATGAGGCGCTCAAACCAAAAAAGCGAAACCAACCAGTAAAATACTGATATCGATTTACCACTTCGTTTGATTGACGAATGTTGAAAGCGCTTTTAGGATATACGAGAATTTGTTTTCTAACGATGGCCATGAAACTTACGGAACGGTACAATGCCCTTAGCGTCGAGGCGAAGAACCTCGTTATTCTTATTGCCATTGGGATCTTAGGCACGCTTGCATGCATCCCTTTGGCTTTGCTTCCGGAAGTGGGGTTAGGGGGACCTTTGGGCTTCTTGCTCGGTTCCGTTCTTGAGCTGTTCTCCTACTGGACCATTTGCAAGGCCACTAAGATGCTGCTTTCGAAAGAACGTTCGAAGCCCGGCAGCACGGCTTTCGTGGTCGTTTGCTATTTCTTGCGCTTGGCTCTTATCGGTGGGGCTTTGGTCCTTGCTAGCTTCTGCACTTTCCGTTGGAAGGCGCCTTACCTTTATGTTTGGACGGTTTTTGCGGCGCTTTTGCCGGTTTACCCCGTTTTGATTATCAACACCTTGATCAACATTAAGAATAAATCTAGAGGCGAAGAATGAATTTTGCTTTGACGGACACGGACAGCCTCTCGCCGCTGCAGCAGATGATTGAGAATTTCAAGGATCTCAGCTTTCGTCTTTCGGCACCCGTCATCTCCTCCCTTGTTGTAATGGGCATCGTCTTAATCCTCACGATTATCGTTGGGATTGAAGTCCGCGTGCAGGATCCTTTGAAGAAGCCGAAAGGTCTTCTTCTGATCGCCGAGAGTTTCGTCTCTTGGCTGGAGGATTGGACGCGTTCCATGATGGGCGGCGAGCCCGGGGATTGGCCCGGCTATTTCCTTTGCCTGTTCGTTTATCTCTTTATGTCCTTCATTTGGTCCATCACGGGCTTCCCTTCCGTCATCGATTATCTCGTTTGTCCCTTGTGCCTGTCCATCGTGATGTTCGTGCTTATCCAAGCGACCGCGATTCGTTACCAAAGATGGCATTATTTCCATCGTTACATCGAGCCCGTTCCCTTTTGGCTCCCCATCAACCTTGCGACCATGTGGACGCCGATTATCTCCACCTCGCTCCGTATGTTCGGGAACTGTCTTTCCGGCTCTGTTTTGCTTGGTCTTTTGAATTGGACGCTGCGTCGCCTTTCCGCGACTATTTTCTTTTTTCTCGGCAACGCCGGGCAAATCGTCTTGAGCCCCATCGTCATTGCGGTGCTCAACCTTTATTTTGGCTTATTCTCCGGGTATGTTCAAACCCTGGTGTTTGCTTCTCTTAATGGTGTGTGGATCGGAGCGGAAATCCC
>CAVKPZ010000116.1:0-4978 GCA_963658395.1 Lachnospiraceae bacterium
GATGTGTTCCATCTGGGCTGGGAAAAAGCCGGAGCGAATCTCGAATTTCTCTCGGAGATAGGCGTCTTGCTCCAGCCACCATTCGTTATTGGATTCTAGGAAATCGATCTTCCCATATTTGCTTTGATAATAGGCGACCGCCTTTTCCATCGCCTCCTTATCCGCGAGATTAGAGACAAAATAATATTCAGAAAGAGAGGCCGTCAAGCGCGGCTCCAAATCATTGAAAACGCTGTCGCCGATTCCTAAAACCGTAACGCCTTTTCTTCGCAACGCCTCCACGAAAAGATAGTAGCGCGAAGGAAAATTGGGAGAGATGAAAATAAAGTTCATATCGATCCGCCCGAAGAAAGATGCTTGGTTTCCAAACGGACGATGGCCCGCGACAAAGAGGCTTGCGCTCTCGCCAGATCAATCCCCTCTTGCTTCAAACGCAGCCTTTCCTCCGCCCTCTTTTTGCTTTCGCTTGCCCTTGCAGAATCGATGCTTGAACCTTTTTCAAGCAAGGGGCAGGCGACCACAGCTTCGCCGTTTTTCACGCTCGCAAAACCAGAAAACGCCGCAAAATACAGCTTTTCTTTGCCGGTATCGACTTTTATGACGCCGGCAGGGTCCAGTTTAATTTGCAGGGAAGTCGATGTAGGAGCAATAGATGTTGGTCCTTTTATGGCGGGGAGAGTCAAAGACAGGACGTTCCCTTCGTAAAGAACGCCGGAGGGGGAAACCAAGCGAAGATGGAGCCCGCTCATTTCATCTCCTCTGCTTTCTTAACCACTTCTTCGATCGTGCCGCAATAAAGGAAGGTGGCCTCAGGAAGGGAGTCGTATTTGCCAGAAAGGATTTCCTTGAAGCTCCTCACGGTCTCTTTCAAAGGGACATAGATGCCGGGAAAGCCGTTGAAGCTCGCCGCTACGTGGAGAGGTTGGGAAAGGAAGTTGCGGACTCTTCTCGCCCTAGCAACAAGTTCTTTGTCTTCCTCGCTAAGTTCGTCAATGCCCAGAATCGCGATGATATCCTGCAGCTCTTTGTAACGTTGCAGAAGCTTCTGCACGCCACGGGCGACTTCGTAATGCTCCTCGCCGATAAAATTGGGGTCAAGAAGGTTGGAAGTGGATTCAAGCGGATCGACCGCGGGAAAGATGCCCAAAGCAGCGGTATTGCGGTCAAGCAAAGTCCTCGCGTCAAGGTGAGAGAAGGTCGTCGCCGGCGCAGGGTCGGTGAAATCATCCGCCGGAACGTAAACGGCTTGGACCGAAGTAATCGAGCCGTCCTTTGTGGAGGTGATCCTCTCTTGAAGTTGTCCCATTTCGGTAGCGAGGGTCGGCTGATAGCCAACCGCGCTAGGCATGCGGCCAAGCAAGGCGCTTACTTCGCTTCCAGCCTGGGTGAAGCGGAAAATGTTATCGATGAAAAGAAGGACGTCTTGATGGTCCTCGTCGCGGAAGTGCTCCGCCATCGTAAGGGCGCTCAAGGCAACCCTCATACGGGCTCCGGGGGGTTCGTTCATCTGGCCGAAGCAAAGGGCGGTGTTTTTCAAGACGCCGGATTCCTTCATTTCGTAATAGAGATCGTTCCCTTCACGACTACGCTCTCCAACGCCGGCGAAAACGGAAGTGCCGTTATGCTCTTTGGCGATATTGAAGATGAGTTCTTGGATAAGGACGGTCTTGCCTACGCCCGCGCCGCCAAATAAGCCGATCTTGCCTCCTTTGACATAAGGGCAAAGAAGGTCGATGACTTTGATGCCGGTCTCTAGGATCTCGTGCGAGACGCTTTGCTCGGCAAATGTCGGGGCATCGCGATGGATGGGCATTCTCTTGCAATCGCTAAAATCATCGTCAAGCCCGTCGATTGGCTCTCCCAATACGTTGAACATCCTGCCCAGGGTTTTCTCTCCGACCGGGACGGAAATCGGGGACATGGTGTTTACCACTTCCATGCCACGCTTGACGCCATCGGTCGCGCCCATGGCGACGGTTCGAACAACATCGTCGCCAATGTGCTGCATGACCTCGACGACAAGTTCCTTTTCTTCGCCTAGCTGCACTTTCAAAGCAGTCAGGATTTTTGGCAAAGAAGAATCGGGGAAACTGACATCGATGACCGGGCCTTGCGCCTGCACGACCCTGCCAATAGTTGCTTCGTTTGTTTCTTTTTTCATCTCTTCTCCTCCTTATTTGGCATTGCTCGCCCCGGCCACCACTTCCGTGATTTCCTGGGTGATCGATGATTGTCTGGCTTTGTTGTATTCAACGGACAGTTGTTTGAGCAGTTCGTCCGCGTTGTCGTTGGCGGAATCCATCGCGTTTCGTCTGCTCGCCTGTTCCGAGAGCTGGCTCTCGTTGATGAGGCAAGAGAGAACTCCCGAGAGGTATTGCCCAAGGAGCAATTCGCTTTGCTCTTTTGCGCTGGGCTCAAAGATTGGCGGGCACCATTCTTCATCTTCCTTCTTTTCATAAGAGAGGGAGACGGGGAGCAAAGTGTATTCCTGAGGGATAAAGGAGAGCGAATTCACATAATGGGTATAAATCACTTTGATTTTCTTGTATTCGCCGTTAAGGAAAGCCTGCTGAAGTTTCCTCGCGGAAGCTTCAACTTCGCGAGAAGTCAAGTTTAGGGATAAACCATATGCTTCCTCTCCCTCCATCCGATATCCCCCTTCGTGAAGGAGGTGAGAGAGGCCTTTAGCGCCAAGAGCGATAACCGTATCGTTTTCCTTGTCCAGGGTCTTGTCCAGAAAGCGGAACAAGTTCGAGTTGTAGGCTGCACACAAGCCAAGGTCGCTCGTCAAGAAGATGACAAGGCTGCCTTTCGCACCCCCATTCTCTTCCAAGTAAGGGGTCTTGTCTTTCTCCCCCAAAAAAGCAAAGCAACGCCCCATCGCTTCTTCTAGGGAAGCAAAATAAGGCTCCGAAGCAAAATGGGCGTCTTTGAAACGCTTGAGTTTTACCGTCGCGACCATGCCCATGGCTTTCGTGATCTTCTGAGTGGAGCGGACGGAAGCGATCCTTCGTTTTGTCTTGTTTAGACCTAAGGCCATCTTACTTCCTCAAGGAAATAAATTCCTCTATCGCCTTCTTTAGGGCATCTTGAGTGGCGTCTTCTAGTTTCTTGCTAGTTTCGATGGCCTCTTTAATCTCGAGATGACGGGCTAAGACAAAGTCATCTAAGTCGTTCAAGAACGAGGAGACTTCACTCGGGTTCATGGCGTCGAGATAGTTGTTCTTCACCGCGAAAAGCTCGCAAACCTGTTTCCAAAGAGGATAGGGGTTATATTGCTTTTGCTTCAGGGTTTCCATCAGAACCGCCCCATGAGAAAGGATTTTCTTTGTCGAGGCGTCGAGATCGCTGCCGAACTGAGCGAAGCTTTGCATCTCGCGATAGGAGGCAAGTTCAATCTTCAAAGACTTCGCGACCTGCTTCATGGCTTTGAACTGCGCGGAGCTGCCGACGCGGGAGACGCTTAAGCCGGAATCGATGGCGGGGCGTTGGCCGGCATTAAATAGATCTACCATCAGGAAAATCTGGCCATCGGTGATGGAGATGATATTGGTCGGGATGTAAGCGGAGATATCGCCTGCCTGGGTCTCGACGATAGGAAGGGCGGTGATTGAGCCTCCCCCATAATCTTCATTGAGGCGGCAAGCGCGCTCAAGCAAGCGGGAATGGAGGTAGAAGATGTCGCCAGGATAGGCTTCGCGACCAGGGCTGCGTTTCAAAAGAAGGGACAAGGTGCGATAGGCGACCGCATGTTTAGAAAGATCATCAAAAACGATGAGAACATCCTCACCTTTCTCCATCCACTCCTCGGCGACGGCCATGCCCGCGAAAGGAGCGATATATTGAAGAGGCGCGGATTCAGAGGCGCTGGCGTTAACCACGGTAACATAGTCCATGCAATGAAGCTCGTTCAAACGCTCCACTAGGGAAGCGACGGAAGAATTCTTCTGGCCAATCGCCACATAAACGCACTTCACGCCTTTGCCTTTTTGATTGATGATGGTATCCAAGGCAATGGCGGTCTTGCCAGTCTGACGGTCGCCGATTATGAGTTCACGCTGCCCGCGCCCAATCGGGATCATGGCGTCGATTGCCTTAATGCCGGTTTCTAGCGGGGTGTCAACGGATTTGCGGGTCATGACGCCCGGGGCAATGCGCTCTATCGGGCGCGTGGCTTTGCAGTTGATTGCGCCTTTTTCATCAAGAGGCTGCCCAAGCGCGTTCACTACGCGGCCAAGCATTTCATCGCCGACAGGGACTTCCACGACTTTGTGGGTGCGCTTCACCGTGTCCCCTTCTTCGATTTCTCTGTCGCTGCCCAAAAGCACGGCGCCAACATCCTCGCTATCGAGGTTCATGACCATGCCGTAGACGTCATTTGGGAAAAGGAGGAGCTCGCCGAGCATCGCATCATCAAGGCCATAGCACATCGCGATGCCATCCCCAACGGAGATGACCGTTCCGACGTCGCTGGTCTCAAGTTTTCCTTCGTATCCCTTGATCTGCTCTTTGATGAGGGACGCAATTTCGCTGGTATCGATTTTCATGAGGCTACTCCTCCTTTAAGCTGTTTCTTTAATTCCGCAAGTTTTCCGCGTAGCGAGCCGTCGTAGACTTTGCCATCTAAGGCGACCTTCACTCCTCCAAGCAAGGATGGGTCAAGGACGTTCTTAAGTTTGACCTTGCCACTTACTTTCTTGCCCAGGGCCTCTTCGATTTGCCCTAGTTGGCCTTGCGTCAGGGGCGAGACGCTATAAGCGATGCCTTCTTTGACGTTCATCTCCTCATTGCAAAGAGAAGAATAAGCATCAAAAACTTCGCAAAAATGGATTATCCTATGCTTTTTGCAAAGTAGATTCAGGAAAGGCAAAAGATGCTTCAAGGGAATGTTCCCGTAGACTTTTTGAAGAATCGTTTCCTTTTCCTTTTGATTCACCGCATAAGAGCAAAGCAAGGAGAAAAACTCTTTCTCGCTCTT
>CAVKPZ010000117.1:0-4880 GCA_963658395.1 Lachnospiraceae bacterium
CCCTTCTACAGCCTCCTCTTTTCTGAGGGCGGTGAAACTCTTCTACGATAAACTCGAGTCCTTTAAGAAACGCGTTTTCCTTTCTGAGTGCATTGAGGTGGGCCGCATCTATCCTTTTTGGTATTACGGCTGGATGTCCGATCCTATATATAGAAAAGAAAGAAAAAGCGTCATCACTGCTTTTAAGGAGGCTTTCCAATGAGAAGACGCCACCGGGCTCTTCTGCCTATATTGGTGGCGGCTCCTTTGACGATGGGATCCACTGCTGTCACTTTCGGGAGCATCGCGCTTTCAGATGTCCACGGGGATCCCTTGGTCGCCAATCAAAAACAGAACCTGGTATTCACCATCAACCATCAAGGGGATGCGCGAAACATCTTTGATTTTGTCTTTGAGATTTCGGAGTCTAAAACCGTGCTCTTCCAGGCAAAGCAAAGCTTTTTTAAAGTGCCTAATGGATTTTATAAAGTCAATGTCACTGTTCCTTGGCAAGTTTTGAAGGAAGACGTTGCTTTGGTATTTACGGCGAGATGCGAGCGCTATTACTCCGCGGACGCCTATGTCTGCTATTCTTCGAAAACCTTTACCCAAATCCCGAGGAAAATCGGGCAAATCTACAGATCTGATCCCGAAAGCAAATATTACACGATATATGGTCCTTACTATCCAAGCGTTAAAACGTTTTGGCGCTCCAGTTTTACTTTTTGCAACGTCCAGAAGAAACGCGATGTGAATTCCAGGCGCCTTCACCTCGAAGACGTTATGTTCGGTGTCATGAACATGGATGGATACAAGCAAGTGAATGAGCAATTAGGAGAACTGAGGATCTATACCAAACTTAACTATTGGAACATCGGTGAGCGGTCGATCTTCGGGCCTTACATATCCTTGCCTCTTGGCTATTCCTATGAACAAGGCACGTATTCCTTAAGATTGTTTGATACCTATTCTTTCTCAAAGGAGACAGGGGAGATGATGGAACTGACCAGCGGCTACCCAAGGACAAACGATCTGATTTTGCCTTATTGGGCCACAGAGTCGAACCCGATCAAAATCCAAATCGCTTTGCTTGATTTCAACCTAGCGGGCCAGTCTTTTCTTATTGACAAGGAGGTTTATCGCGACGGGAATGGGCCCCTTGACAGCTATTACATTTGGTGGGAGGAAAACTGATGGGCAATATGCTTTTGGCAATGCTGTTCCTTTCCTTCAGTTTTATGTCTTTTCGCTATAGCTATGCCTATATGGGGGCTTATCGCGCTTTCTATGGCCTTTTTAGCGACGAGATGGAGACATGCGTGGTGAATCTTTCTTCTGATGGCGAAGCCGTGATACCTTATTTCTCACTCTCAGCCGTGCAAGCTTATACGGAGTTTTATTTATCGGAAAGATTAGGAGAAGTTTGCAAATATGGGACTGAGATCGAAGGGTATCATTATCGTGGCGATTTTGAATATCCGATGGGGGTTTCCATCCGCTTGAAATGCTCGTTATTAGAGACGACCTTGCTTGATCGCACGGCTTTTTTCACTCTGCTCGAGGAAGCGGTATGAACGGTGAGAATCCCCTATGTCAATATGTCGAGGCCTCCTTTTTGAAAGACGCCTTGGCCATTCAAGGAATCAATGACGTTTCCTATAACGGCGAGGAGTTTTTCTCCGAATCCGTTCACTTTGGCCGAAGGAAGGAAAATATTAAGGCGACCCCGGATGAGGTGGGGGCGTTTTTAAGGCAAATCGCGAACATTTCGGAAAGGCAATTCTCCTATCTTAACCCCATTCTCGACGTCAGTTTCGGAAAATACAGGCTTTCTGCAGCGTTTATGTCCTTGACCCGCGTAAAAGACCGCAAATCCTATTCTTTTTCTCTGCGCGTTGAGCGAAAGGGGACGATTCTAGAAGAGGCCATCGATTTCTTCCCAGGAAATAGCAAAGAGTTGCTTTTGTCTTTGCTCAAAGAAAAACAAAGTATTGTCATCGGAGGAGAGACGGGCAGCGGGAAAACGGAGCTGCAAAAGTTTTTGCTTCTTCGTTTGCAAGAGGCGGCTCGCGTTCTTGTGATCGACAACGTCGAGGAACTTGAACTGATTCGCGGAATCGCGCCCATCGATTTAACCACTTGGGTCATCGATCCAACGGGTAAAGGAGGGTCTGCCGCCGTGCTTATTAAGGCGGCCCTTCGTTTTGATCCGGATTACATCGTTTTGGCGGAGGCTAGAGGCGAAGAGATGTGGGAGGCCCTTTGCTGCGCGATGAGCGGGCATCCCGTCATTCTCACAATCCATAGCTCCTCTTTGGAGAATATGCCGTCCCGTTTGGCTCGCCTTGCCCAGATGAGAGGCAGCGCGATGGTCTATTCCGATTTATTGCATGATGTGGAGGATAACTTCTCCGTCTTTGTGCTTGTTGGGAAAGAAAGAACCGCCAACGGCATCAAACGATGCATTAAGTCGATTGGGAAGCTGAAGGAGGGGAAGATGGAAATCCTCTTCCAAAACGAAGGATGATGGGGGTTTTCGTTTGCTTTGTGGTGGCTTTGATCGCCGGAGGGGTGTGCTATTTGGCTTCCTCAGAGCTTTTCATGGGAGGTGCGGTTGCCCTTGTCTATTTCTTACTCCTATTGATTTTCGCCTATCCCAAGGTGGTGACCATGCAGCGGAAAAGAAGAATCAGGAAAGAATGCTATCGTTTCATGAATTCTTTTGTCACAACTTGCTCGGTTACCTCTAGCCTTTCTAGGGCGTATGAGGTCTCTTGCGAAGGGACGGAAGGCGAAGAGAAAGAAGTGATGGAAGCGTGTTCTTGCAATGACATCGAAGGCAGACTTCATGAGCTTTCCTCCTATTTTGAAAGCCAGCTTTATGAGGTTTTCCTCTCAATTATCTCAATCTACGAGGAGCGCGGAGGGGACGTTTTATCTCTTTCTTCTTCCTTGTTGGAAGAGGCGACCCGCGTCGAGGAAGAGGCGGATAACCGGGCTAAGGTATCACAAGGAAAATTGCTCCAATATATCCTCCTTTGGGCGATGTCTTTGGGAATCGTGGGGTTTCTCCGCTTTGCCCTTTCCTCCTTTTATGACACCTTGCTGGCCTCATCCACCTTTACGATTTGCCTGGCGATTTATTTTGGTTTTCTTCTCTTCGGGCTGCTTTTTTATTGCCAGGTCTATACCGGGGAGAAAGGAAACTCCACTCCAAAGAAAAGAGGCAAAAAATGAGCAAGAAAAAGAAAAAGGAAATGGGCTCCGGCAATGAAAAAATATATCTCTTGATGCTTTTCGTTTGCTGCGCGGTGATTGGGGCAATTCTTTATTTCTGGAGAGGGCAATGGTATTGGTGTCTCTTCCCTTTCATTTTTTTCGCGGTCATGGTGTTTTTCATTTTGAACAGCAAAAGCAATAAGAAGGCAAAAGCAAACGAAGAGGATGAGGAGCAGTTCGTTACTCTCTTCACCTATTTCTCCATCTACGTTCAGGATGGCTTCAACGTCTTCAACGCCTTTGAGGAGATCTTGCCTTATGCAAAGGGAAGGCTGAAAAACCACTTGGAAGGTCTCTTGATGCAAATTACGCGTGATAAGACTTTGTTGCCTTATCTAGCTTTCGCTGGAAACTTCAGCTCTTTGGAAATCCGAGAGGTGATGATGGCAATTTATCAAATGGTCGACAACGGGAGCGGAGGGGTTTATCTCGTGCAGTTTCAACGCTTGTTTGCAAAACTGTCGGACCAAAAGAGGCTTAGAAGAGAAAAAAAACATCTAGAAAAGTTGGACAGTCTCTCCTTTTTGCCCCTGGTAGGGTCAGGCTTCTCGATGCTGATGCTGATTCTGGCGATAACCGAAATTATGGGAGGTATGCTCAATGGCTTATAAACTCGGACTCATGTTATCCATCGTTTTCGTGATGTCGGTGATGCTCCTTGGCGGGGACATCATTGGAATCTCTTCTATCCATTCTTCTTTGGATGCCTTGGCTTTAGTGGTGGCCAGATCTATCGGCAAAGAAGGAAAGGTTTCTAGCTCGACCTACCAGCTTGTGAAATCCCACGGGGCGAAAATTCTTTATGACACCTTAAAGACTCCAGCGGTTGGAGAGAAGCTCACTTTCACCCTCTACAAGAACTATCAGACCTTCGTAATCTCCAAAGACCCATTGAAGATCACGGTGAAACGAACGGTGATCGTCGGCTACTACATGAACTGAGGAAAGGAGGTGAGACTATGAGCGAAATCAAAGGGCAATTGCTAGGCATGGTGCTGGTGCTTGCGATCTTTGCGATTATCGGAGGCGTTCTTTACGCCGTCTTCGACAAAACCGCCAATAGGATCGGCGACAAAGTCGACAGCGCCGTTAATGCGCAATACGTCATGCAAGATTACGTAATCTAGAACCCTTCGGGGTTCTTTTTTGTTGGAAGAGGCCTTTTTCCTGCTTATAATTCGTCCGAGGTAAACAACCATGGCTGATAGCAAAATAATGTCGGAAATCAAACAGAGCTTCGCGGAGAGGCTCAACGTCAATCACGTCGATGAGACGAAGTCCCTCAAGGATCTCGGCCTTGATAGCTTGGACGTCGTTGAGATGTGCCTGACCCTCGAAGACAAGTATGGAATCCAGTTCGAGACCGATGAGCTCTCCTCAATCAAAACCATCGCTGATCTTTACGGCTCGATTGAGAAAAAGCTCGATGCTGCAAAGTAATTTTCGGTTGTCTGAAGAGCCTGAAAAAGGCTCTTTTTCAATTGGAAAATCGTCCTTATTTTTCTTGCCGAAAATTGTTGCAAAGGGTGGACTTGGCGCTTAGAATAAGTCTCGCCCGTTTAGGGCAATGCGCTCAGTTAGCTCAATGGCAGAGCAATCGGCTGTTAACCGATCGGTTGTAG
>CAVKPZ010000118.1:0-4763 GCA_963658395.1 Lachnospiraceae bacterium
GCTCTATCCTCTTTTCGCCTTCAAGGTGATGATTGAAAACTTCGGGAATTTCAAATTGCAAACTTCGGGAATCGCATCTGTGATTTGAAGGAATGGAGAAAAATGAGTGAGCCCAAATACTATTCCGTTACATCGATAAGAGCCTTGAGAGAAACTCCGATCCAGCGGGCCGTCTTGGTTGCCGGACCTAAATTCGGCGGCAAGACCACAACTTGCTTGCGTTACGCCAAAAGCGTCGTCTCCAACACGAGAATCAACCCCAAGATTGCGCTTAAAGGCGAGGCTCCCCATTTAATCGATGAGTGGCAGAAAGTCCCGGATACCTGGAACTATGTCAAGGAAGACCTCGATCTTGACTACAAGTTTGGGAAATACATCCTCACCGGGAGCAGCACCCCCGCGGGCAAAAGCGAGATCGAGCATCCAGGGGCAGGCAGGATCGTACCTCTTAAGATGTATCCGATGTCTTCCTATGAGTCCGGGGACTCAAAGGGCTTGGTTTCGTTATCGAAGCTCTTCGAAGATAAGAAAATGGACGAGGTGGATCCCAATTCGGACTACGCATTAGAAGACACGGCCTTTCTTATTTGCCGCGGGGGCTGGCCCTTATCGATTCAAGAAGACAGGGAACTCGCTTTGGATATCACCTCGAACTACTACAACGGGCTTTTCTATTTCGAGGACAGCGAGAACCCCTCTTTCAGAGGCAAGAGGCCCGAAATCTTCAAAAGCGTCCTGAAAAGCTACGCGAGGAACATCTCGACCGAGGCGAGCAGGCGTGCGATCTTGAAGGACGTGAGCAGTGGCGGCGAAAGGAGTATCGAGGATAAGACCTTCGCTTCCTATTGGGAGGCTTTGAAGGATCTTTATATCTTAGAGGACATGGAGGCTTGGTGCCCGAGAATCCGTTCGAAGACGGCGATCATGACCACGCCCACGCGCCATTTCGTCGATGCTTCCATCGCCTGTCAGGCTCTTGGGGTAACCCCGAACGATCTGATGAACGATTTCAAGTCCTTCGGCTTCTTCTTCGAGGATATGGCGGTGAGGGACCTCAGAGTTTATGCGGGACTAATGGGGGGCGAAATCCGCCACTACAGGGACAACGCCGATTTGGAGTGTGACGCGATCATTCATCTCCCGAACGGGAAATGGGCCGCGATCGAAATCAAACTAGGCGGGGATGAGCTCATCGAATACGGGGCGAAGAAGCTGAAGCTGCTTCGCGACAAGATCAAAGAGAAAAGCGATGAGAACGCTCCGGAATTCTTGATGATCCTCACGGCTTTTGGGGCGCTTCAGACGCGGGAAGATGGGATTCTTGTCGTTCCCATCAATATGCTTAAGGCATAGTTTGTGAAGGCTTTGGGGCATTATGGGCATAAAGGCCTTTGATTGTGGTTGGGTCTTTTTTTTTTAGATGGGGCGATGAATGATTTGGACGTTGGGCCACAGGCTTTTCGGGAGATGAAAGGATGATTCACTTGTCAAACGCGGTTTGACCGATTGTTTCCTCGCTTCTTCTATAGTCCTTCCCGTAAAGGAGGGAACTCTTATGAACGAGAACCTAAAGAAGATAAGCGAATACCTATTAAGCCAGGGGATGAGCGAGAAGGAGATTGAGGATAGCTCTCTTTCTAGCGTCGGCTTGGCCTACTTGATCGCCAGCTACGCGCATAGAGGCCAAAAAAGGGAGAACGGGGAGAGCTATCTCAACCATCCTTTGAGGGTCCTTGAGGATTACCGGAACCTCGTCGGCATCATCCCTAGCGATCCTCTTTGCGTCGACAAGGATAGATTGATGAAATGCGGCGTCCCGTATCTAGGGGTCCAAGAGGTCTGCTTGCTGCATGACGTCATCGAGGATACGGAGTTCTCTCTAGAAGACGTGAAAGGCATCTATGCCGATCGCCTTTTCAAGGATTACTTCGAGCTCTATATGGAGGATGGCTTGAAGAGGATCACCCACGACAAGAGCCAGGGGTATCCTGAATACATCGATATATGCTTAGGAAACCCCGTGTCCTCCCTCGTGAAGATGATGGACCTGCAGGATAACCTCCGGGTCATCGACTTAACGAGCCTAGACCAGAAGAAGCAGGAGAGGGCAGAGGGCTATCTTTCATGGATCAAGGTCATCAATGACCGGTGGGGCTTTTTGGAAGGGGCGGAAGCGTACAAAAAAGAGACGCAAGGCCGGAGCAAAAAGAGCTTAGAAGACATCGCGAAAGAATATCCTGGGGTCACGTTGCTGCGTTCCTCGGGCTTAGAGAATGAACCACTGGATGAATTCGCTTCCCTAAGGAAGATGATCCTCTCGATGATGGAGTATATGAACCTCATCAAGGAAGACGAGGAATGCTTCGGCGATGAGAAGATCGCCTGGACGGAATCTCTTCTTAGCGACGCGATTCCCGAATGGCTCAAGAAAGCGACGTGCCAGGCGTTTAAGAATGTCTTCAAAGACGAGTATCGGAGGATTCTCGCAACCTCTTTGAGGGGGATATGGGAGTCGATGGAGGAGCTAGATGGGAAGTAGGGGAAGCCTTCCTTGGAAAGAGATTTCCTGCGTTGAACAGGATGCTTTAATGGTCCTAAAACGCCTTCTAACAGGGCTTAGGCCATTGCCAAGAAAGGAATAAATTCATAGGTGATAAGCCTTTGAGATAAGAAAGGGGGCCGTCTTCGTCCGCTTTTTAGGACGTAGGAAAGGCGGCTCATCCTCTATAATTTCTAGGCAGCAAAAAAGAAAGGAGCTCATCTATGGAATTCAAATTCGGTTCGAAAGTCGTCAATAAGCTCAATCAGCAAGGTGTCCTTCTTAAGGAAGAGGAGGGGAGGCTAGTCGCCTCTTTTGCGGGGAAGATTCTGAAATTCCCCATCAACGCCTTCGAGATGGGCTTCTTGTCCTATCTTGATTCTTCTAGCCAAGAAGAGGTCGCCCTTGCTAGGCAAGAGGCGGAAACGAAGGAGAAGGAACGGCTTGCGAGGATCCAGGAAGCCGAGAAAGCGGCGAAAGAAAAGGCCAAGGAGAGCGTGGCGGCACCCTTTAAGAGAAAGAGGGGCTCTTCCTCTTCCAAGGCCGTTAATCTAGGTCATGATGAATCAAGCAAGCATAACGTCATCTTGCTTAGGCACCATCCGATGGGCGTGCTCTTCGACAATCCCTTCTATCTCAATCAGTGCTCCTGCTTGGAGGACTACATTGTGCTCGACGTGACTTCGCGTTGCTTGAGGAACAAGACCTTCCTGAAGGAGCATCCTAGCTTCGTGAAGGACCTCTCCCCTTTCTATATCGGGCCGGTCACCTCTAGCGATGGAAAGACATGCCAGATCTTCGAGCTGTTCTGGCAGTGCAGCAAGGTGTTCCCTTCTTTCGACGATCATGGCGCCCCTAACGAGAAGTACTTCCAGTGGAGGGATCGCTACTACTCTTTGGCGGAGCTTAAGGACCATAACGAGCTCCGCCGCCCCTGGGCGAAGCTAGGATATAAGGCAAGCGACACCCTGTATGAGGCCTATTACGATAAGGATCAGAAGAAATGGGTCAAACTAAACTACATCGAGGCCCGAAAGAAGATCTATTTTAGAGAGTACGCCAAGCTTGTCTATAACTCTCCTTCCTTTCTATGGATCAAAAGCCTTCTGAAGGAAGGGAAGAAAGTCGCTCTCGTCGACTTCGACGCCTTCAATTTCTATAGCGACCAGGCGAAGGAGAGGCTTTACGAATCCTATCGGAAGAAAAGCCCATTCCCGAGCCTTACCCTGAATGACTTCCTGGAGGTCAAAACGATGAAGGACGTGGTGAACTTCGCTCTTCCGGCGGGTCACGCGGTGGTCTTGAAAGCCCTCCTCGACGGGGATATCGAAGTTGATTGGTCGGGAGAGGTGGTTGACCATGCGGGGATCTTGGACTGAACAAAACTAGGTAAAGGAAGGTCAAGGATAAATTCGCCAGAAAATTTGTTGTTTTTTCTGCGCTTTCGAACGCTTTTTTGCATGTGGAATCGGACTTTAATAGGTACGCTCCCATCGAAGCAAACCTTTTTCTCCATGCGAAATATGTATGGTAAAATGTCTCTAGAAAGGACGTGACGACCATGGCGATGTATCTCAACCAAGACAGTACCCGGTTCAAGAAGTATCTCAAGAACAAGATCTTTGTGGACAAATCCCTCATCATCAAGGAATGCAACGACCTGTTTGGCTCCGAGGATTCTTTCATGTGCGTCACGCGCCCTCGGAGGTTCGGCAAGACCCTCGCCCTCTCGATGCTCAACGCCTACTACTCGAAGGGCTGCGATTCCAGGGAGCTCTTCAAGGACCTCGCCATATCCAAGGATCCCTCCTTCAAAAAGCATCTAAACAAGCACAATGTCTTCTACATCGATATGAACAGCCAGTTCGAGAGTTCCAAGGACAAGAAAGATTTCGTCTCCGACCTCACGGAGAACCTGCTCTCGGATCTCGACGAGGCCTACGGCTCCGATTCTTTTTCTTTCAAGGGCCTCCCGCTAAACAAGGCCTTCGCGAGGATCCGAAGCACCTGCGGTGACCGCTTCATCTTCCTCATCGACGAATGGGACGTGGTCTACCGCAAGGCCGGATGCGACAAGAAGCTATGCGATGCCTACGCCGGGTTTTTGGAGAGCCTGTTCAAATCAAGCGACGTCTCCTCGATGATCGACCTTGTCTACATGACGGGCATCTTGCCCATAAAGCGCTACATCACCCAGTCGACCCTCAACATGTTCGCCGAATAC
>CAVKPZ010000119.1:0-4752 GCA_963658395.1 Lachnospiraceae bacterium
ATCATACATCATGTGATAAACGGCGATTAAATCCGATGCGATTTCCAAATTGCCGTCACGCTTAAAGTAATCGTCCATTATCTTAGAAAGCGCGTCGGACGGTTCTGTCCTTTTACGAAAGTTTTTTACGCATACTTTCGCGTAAGGAATCCCTTTTGAGAAGCCATATTCCAAAATCAGGTTTTCCAGCAGTGGGAACAGTTGAATAACCACGGCTGAACTTATTTTCTCGCCAGCGTTGTACTGGAGGAGGTTTGCCTCGGGCACTGCTTCAGTAACTTTTTTATAAAGCCCATCAGCTTTATCAAAATGGCGCAAGAATTGGCTGATGGTTTGTTTGATGTGGTCATAATAACATCCAATGTAAAATTCCACTGGCCTAGAGCCTTCTTTGCCCTCAATAAGTTTGTTAAATTCCGATCTAACGGCGTTAGGAAGCATAGAAGAGCCTTTGTCGTCCTCAACAGGATAAGGGAAATCCTCTCCGATATCAGTTGTAGAGAATAGACGCGTAAAGCTAAAAGCGGACCACTCTTCAATGTGCTTGACGACGTTTTCTTCACTGTGGAGAAACGCAATCTGACCAAATACGCGAGGGTCATCCAGAATTTTGTCATTGCAGTAATTCATAAGATCATTTTCAATTGGCCCGGTACATTCCCAAGCTGGTTGAAGATATTTGCAAGCCATTGTATAGCCGCTCCTCCTCCAGCTTTTCAGTAGCTTAACCGCTTCCTTGTCAATAAGCCCTTTGTCGTTAATTGCTCCTTGAAAACCAGGCGAGGTCAGCATGCCGCCATAATCAACATACAAATCCAAAGCCGGTAGAGAATCGGAATTCGCAGCAAGAGTCGACCAAAAGAGCTCGCTAATTCTTTCAAAGCGTTCTTTCGTGATGTGGGCATACATGTTTTCGCTCGAAAGTATTTCACATAGAGAAGTTTTATCGCCTTTCGCCAAAAGACCATTCAGTTTCTTCGGCTCCAAAGCTTTAATCCTGTCGACGGCATGAACAAAAGGGGAAAGCCCCAAATCATCAAGCATCCGAAGGCTATAAATCGACTGAACCTTTTCAACGGCGGCTTTGCCGCTTTCGGCAAAAATCGCGCGTGCATTATGGCAAAGTTTCTTCTCGCTCATCAATGAGGCGAACAAGTAAATAAATGACTCCTGAGACCACCCTTTTTCAGGAATGGATTCAGCTGCCTTTCTCGCAACCTGAACACCAGTTTCATCCGAAATAATGGCACTATGATTTTTAGCAAAGCTAACTATATCTAAGCAAAAAACAACGGCTTTATCGGATTTGAAATAATTCCTGATTCCGGAAATCAAGCAATCATTCCATAAATCGGGATCCGGATATTTTCTTCCATCCATAATCATGAACGGGCGAAGCCTGCCATCTTTAGTAATCGACGTGCTTAGCATGTCAAGTAGGGCTTGCTCTTCGTAAACGGAATCCATCGATCTGCTCATTGGATAACAGTTAAAGGCCGTTTTATCATCAATGGCGGTTTTGAACATCTCGAGGAACTTAGAATCATCAGGATTGAATTTCAGCTCATCATTATGGCAATTCGCTCTCAAGATATCTAAGCATTTTCCATGTTTTGAGTTATACGGCGAAAGCGTCTTTTCTACAGCCAAGAGCTCATCTTCCGTTATGCTGAGCGGGTGATATTTATAGGTGTTATAAAGTTTTATGTAATCGCCACTTAGCAAAGCATCCTCATTCCCCGCTTCGCTTTCCTTAAAAGCAAGAAAGCTTTCAACGATAAGCAATATTTCAAACAAACTGCCCGCATTTTCCAAAGCCTTAGCAACGTTGATCTTTCCCTTCCGAAGAGCCAAAGCGGCCGAAAGCTTTTCAAGCCTCGTCCCTTTCGCATATTCATCAAAATCAAGGAAACCAGAGATGGCCCAGCAAAGACAATAAACATCACCAACACAGGTATTGAGGGTCCTAAAGAAGTCGGCCGATGTTTCAATGGTTGACACATCAGGAACGTTACTGGCTAATAGTGGAGCGAACTTAAAAACGTCTTTGCTTTTATTCCTTATAAGAGATTGCAATTCATTCAAGTCATCCAGTTCCATCATTGTCTTTTTATTTGTCGTTCTTCTTAAGTTTCTCCTCCGCTTTCGCTAGGTTGCTCTTCAAGAAGTATATGGACTTCTGCTTCATTGCTTCATACTTCGGGAATGGCTTGCTGTAATCCTTGGGGGGCAGGTTCTCTATATATTCTAAAGTGGTTTTCTCTTTAGAGTCACAATAACGATCCTGGGCATCGAATAAATAAGTAAGGGATGCGATACGGTTATTCATGCCCTTAAAGGATTTCCTATCGAAAACGAAGAAATTCCTATGATAGATAAGCGAGAACACGGAAGCATGGAAACTATCCGTGAACACGTATTCCGCATGTTTTATATAGGACAAGAACTCCGATGGTCCGGCGTCGTAGATCTTATAATCACCGAAATCGCCGTCTTCTTTTGCAGTGTAACAAAGATAAGGCATCGTCACCACCTTTAATCCTTTGCGTTTAGCGAATTCAAAAATGTCTTTGTTCTCAATGGACAGTTCCCCCAAAAAATAGCAGAACACGTATTTCTCTTTTATCTGTCTTTCCGCACAGACCTTGTCCCATTCTTCTTGATTTAAGAGCAACGTGGGATCCACGACCCATTCAATGGGTTTATCCGTCAGGGGTTTCAAAAGATTCACGGAGGATTCCTCGCGAACGGAGATTGCATCGAAAGTCGATAAAGCGGCTTTGTATCTGTTCTTTTGTTCATCCGTTAAAGGTTTGGAAAGCATCCCTGGGGCATAAGACATCTTGTATTTGCCTTCCGGGACAAATGTTAGCCAGTAGCCTTCATCAGAGAAGGCATCATTCCAGACCTGATCGCTACCTGTGATAAAGACATCCCCATTAATTTCGTTTGCGTCAGGATAACTATAAACCTTGAACGTGTGGGGGATATAACAATCTGCGAAAGAGACGAACGCTGAACGCTTTTGCGCTGTGTAAGCTGTAACAATATCGGCGTGTTTGTTATAGCGTTTAAAAAAAAGTTTGTGTTTGATGTATCGCAATAGCAACGCAGGATTTAAAGCTTTTTTGATTTGCTTACTGAAGTGGTGCGGCCTATAAATGACTTTATAGTAAGCCTGTTCGGCATCAATTCCTGGGACGCCGTTCAAATATGAGGCCATGGCAAAAGCTTGAAGCGCCCCTCCATAATTGGTAGTGTCGTAAAAAAGTGTGAAAATGTCTACTTTCATCCTTGGCTCTCCTTCTATTGGTCTGTAAGGAATATATTCTTGACGTCCATGATTTCCTTGAAAATAGCATCGGAATTTACCGACATTGGAAAAGAACAAGGCAGCACTTTTGAATAAGGGTGATCAACATCATTCAACATCGTCTTGATGAGCATCAGTTTTTGTCTGGACCAACATGGATAAACGTTTATGATTGGATATTCAGACCGTGAGTCCACCGCTTCAATCATTTTTCTTGTTTCAAGCGCTTGGCCCAAAATTTTGGAGAATCCCGCCTTGGCCCTTTGTTCATCATAATCGTATAACTTCTTTTCGATATAAACGCGTAAAGCGGCTAAATAAGCGATTTTCAATTTGATTAACTGCTTAAACGAATCCGCTTTGTCAAAAGGGGTATCGACACACCTGTCAATCAAATTGAATAAGTCATCATTAGAGAAATCGTATTCCATGCATTCGTAGTAACTGTGATAATGCAAAAGTTCGCTCAATCTTTTATATTTGCCATCTTGTTTCTGACCATTAAGTTCATGATGGGATCTGTCGCTGATTGCTTTCACGACTTTATCTTCTATCGTCGCTGCACCCAAATCGTCTATCAAATTGTCCAAGCAAAGATAAGGCTGATGACTTGGATTCAAATCCATATTAAACAAATCGAATAAATATAGATTGCCAAGATCGTCTCGTTCTTTCAAATCTAAATAATACTTATCGAATGACTTATCGCCATAGGAATGAGCTATGTTAATAAAATTAACATTGCAAGTGAAAAGGATAACTTTTTTATTGCGCCTTTGAGCAAGATTCACAAAACGAAATACGTTTCGATATTCATTTGCCACATCTAGTTCCGTTAAGGGGTCATCAGCAAGAACGATCTCTTTCTCACTGCCGATGATGGCTAGCTCCATGACGACGCTATACATCTCATGCTTTTCTCCCTCGCTGTAAGAAGATACGTCCCTAGGGGTTTTAATTGTAACTTCTTTGTTTTTGTCATCGAATTCCACGCTGGCGCCCGGATAAAATCGAGGGAAAGTCTCTCTTAAATATGAAGACGACCCATTAATAAGTTCAAACAACTCTCCCTTCTTTTTTTGAAGCGCACCGATTTCATTGCTTAGTGTCCGATACGAAGCAATATTCGTTTCTAATTGCTTTTCCTTTGCTTGATCGCCACCGGTAAACACCAAAGTGGCAACTTGAACGGGGTCAAGGGAGCGGAAGCAATCACACACCTTGGTTATTTCCCCAATCCTCTCTTCCACCGTTCTCATATTGCGAATGTAGGAAATATCATCAAAGATAGCCTTTTCGCGTCTAGATACTTTCTCCTTCAGCCCTAAGATATCAGCGTACACATCAGCGTCTTTCCTGCCACACATCGGGCAGCCATTCTTTTCGATGAAGTCCTTGTTCTTCTCACTCTTGTAACTCTCATATAACACCCAAAAGAC
>CAVKPZ010000120.1:0-4730 GCA_963658395.1 Lachnospiraceae bacterium
GTTCGGGGTAATCCTTGATTTCGCCCCCGTCCACTTCGCGACCGATAGCTACGCCTTGCGCGAATACGATGGCACCTGCCTTTATGAATACAGCGATCCCCGTCACACGATTTCCCCTTGGGGA
Source organism: Lachnospiraceae bacterium (assembly GCA_963658395.1). GTDB lineage: Bacteria > Bacillota_I > Bacilli_A > RFN20 > CAG-826 > Alloenteromonas. The sequence continues at coordinate 125 of CAVKPZ010000120.1, forward strand.
AGCGCCCAGTTCGATTTAGGGAAAGACCCTGTCAGGAGCTTCCTGATGTCGGCGATGAACTTCTTCCTCGTCTATTTCCATTTCGATGGCATCCGCTGTGACGCGGTAAGCAACATCGTCTATTGGGATGGCAACAAGAACAATGGCGAGAACACCGGCGCGACCGAATTTATCCGCCGCTTGAATTCCAAAATCCATGGGCGCCATCCTTCCGTTATGATGATCGCCGAGGATTCGACGGACTTCACCAAAGTCACTCATCCTGTTGAATACGGCGGGCTTGGCTTTGATTACAAATGGGACCTCGGCTGGATGAACGACACCCTGAAGTATTATTCGAAGGACCCAATCTACAAAAAATACGAGCATAACAAATTGAACTTCTCAATGGCTTATTTCTTCTCGGAGAACTTCCTTCTTCCTTTGTCCCATGATGAAGTGGTGCACGGCAAAGGAACGATCATCAACAAGATGTGGGGCGATTATGAGACGAAGTTCGCCTTGGCGAGAAACCTCTACGCCTATCAGTTTGCTCACCCTGGCAAAAAACTGAACTTCATGGGAAACGAATTGGGGAGTTTCGATGAATGGAATGAGCAAAAGTCCCTCCCTTGGGAACTGCTCGCTTTTCCCAAACACGACTCCCTCCGTCGCATGATGAGGGATCTGAATCTCATCTACCAAGCACACCCGGCGATGAAGTTTGAGGAATACAATCCCGCCCATTTCCGCTGGCTCATGGTCGATAACGCAGATCAAAGCGTCTTCGCTTTTGAAAGGGAAGTGGAAGGGGAAGACATGATCTTCGTCTTCAACATGACCCCGAATTACTACGAAACCTACGATATCGGGACCTACCACGAGGGCGAGTACGAGGAGATTTTCAACTCGGATAAGGATGTTTACGGCGGGAATAACCAGTATAATGGCGCCCGTGCTGTTTCTGGCGGAAACGGTGGCCCGGAGGGCCGTCCACATCGGATGAGCATTAAGCTTGGCGGCTTCTGCGCTTGCTTCTTCACGAAGGTCCAAGAGGAGAAAAAAGCCGATCCGATTCGCAGAAAAACAGCCAAAAGCCAAAAAAAGAAAGCCAAATAGACTAGGAGACAAGAATATGTTCGAATCAAAACAGGACTTCCAGCTAACTTTCGCGCGTCGTCTGGAAGAGAAATACGGCCGCAGCGTCGAAGACAGCCATATCACCGAGCGTTACGACATCCTCGGCGAGATGGTCCGCGACTACGCCGGCCATGATTGGCGCGCCTGCCGGGACGATGTGCTTAAGAAAAGCCACAAGCAATTGATCTATTTCTCCATGGAGTTCCTAATGGGCAGGCTCTTGCTCAATAACATGGAAAACCTTGGCATCTATAACGTTGCGAAAGAAGGTTTGGAAGAATTGGGCATCGATATCGGCGAACTAGAAGACCTCGAAGCCGATGCGGGCTTAGGGAACGGAGGCTTAGGCCGCCTTGCCGCCTGCTTCCTTGACTCGATTGCTTCGCTTGGCTATCCAGGACACGGCAACACCATCCGCTATGAATACGGTTTCTTCCGCCAAAAATTCGTGAACGGGCAGCAGGTGGAATTGCCCGATCAGTGGCTAAGCAATGGCTTTGTTTTCGAAGTCAGGAAGCCAAAGCATGCGGTGGAGGTGAAGTTCTACGGGAACGCGGAGACTTACTTGAAGCCAAACGGCGAATACGCGCTTCGTACGGTAAATGCAACCTGCGTTCGCGCGGTCCCTTATGACGTCTCAGTCCCCGGCTACAAAAACGGGGTGGCCAACACCCTTCGCCTTTGGTCTGCGGAACCTAGCGAAAACAATCTTCCTAGCGATCGCTCTTTTGAAGAGTATCTCCAGACTTTGAAGGAACTTTGCCACGGCCTTTACCCCGATGATTCGACCGAGCACGGGCGCATGCTTCGTCTCCGCCAGCAGTACTTCCTAGTTTCGGCGGGGCTCCAAAGCGCCTTCCGCTCCCACTTTGGCAAATTCAAGACCCTCGATAATATTCCGGATTACTATGTCTTCCAGCTTAACGACACCCATCCAATTCTCGCGATTCCTGAAGCCATGCGCCTTTTGATGGACGAATATGGCTATGGCTGGGACGAGGCTTGGAACATCGTCACGAAAATCTTCGCCTACACCAACCACACGGTTATGCCGGAAGCCTTGGAAAAATGGCCCGTCAACTACGTGAGGACCCTTTGCCCGCGCGTTTACATGATCATCGAGGAAATCAACCGCCGTTTCAACCTTTTCCTCGCTACGGCAAACGTCACCTCGAGCGATCGCTATGAGATGGCCATCATCAAAGACGGCCAGATCCACATGACGAACATGGCAATCTATGCCTCGACCTCGGTAAACGGCGTTGCCATGATCCATACGAATATTCTGGAAAACTATACTTTTGCGGCGTTTTATAGGCTTTTCCCCAGCAAATTCAACAACAAAACCAACGGCGTCACCCCCCGTCGCTGGGTGATGTACGACAATCCTCGTCTTGCCTCTTTACTTGACGAGACGATTGGCGAGGACTGGAAAAAGAATTACGAAGCGAATATCGGCAAGCTCCGCGCCTATCAGCACGACCCCGATTTCCAAAAGAAACTCATGCAAGTGAAAGCTGAGAATAAAAAGGATTTCGCCTCCTTCGTTCTGAAAACCTATGGCATCGAAATCGACCCAAATTCTATTTACGATGTCCAAATCAAGAGGCTTCACGCTTACAAGAGGCAGCTTCTAAACGTTTTCCATATCATCTCGCTTTACCAGAAGTTCCAGAAGGACGCTTCCTTCAAGATGATTCCGCACACCTACATTTTTGGCGCGAAAGCCGCTCCGAGTTACGCTTTCGCAAAGAAAATCATTGAGCTCATTCTCGCTGTAGCGGATGTGGTCAATAACGATCCCCTCGTCTCGAAATACATCAAAATCGTCTTTGTGGAGAACTATGGCGTAAGTCTTGCAGAGAAGATCATTCCGGCCGCGGATGTCTCTGAGCAAATCAGCACGGCCGGCAAAGAGGCGAGCGGCACCTCCAACATGAAGCTCATGATGAACGGGGCCATCACGCTTGGAACGCTGGACGGAGCCAATATCGAAATCGCCGAGCGCGCGGGGATGGAGAACGAGATTATCTTCGGCCTTAAAGCCGAGGAGGTCGAGAAACTCGTCGAGGAAGGCTCTTATTCACCTTGGGATGTTTATAACGAAGACCCAAAGGTCAAGGAAGTTGTCGATTCTCTCTTCACCGGGCCTTGGTGCAAAGGCGACCAAAACAAGTTCCGCATGATCTTTGACGAAATCATGAACCGGAACGACCAGTTCTTCGTCCTCGCGGACTTCCGAGACTACGCCAAGGCCTGCCAAAGAGCCGAAGAGCTCTACGAAGACAAGGAGAAGTGGGCAAGCGCCTGCATCGCCAACATCGCGAACTCCGGTTTCTTCACGAGCGACCGCACAATTGAGGAATATAATCGCGATATTTGGCATCTGGCCAAATATGAGTTAGACGCTTAATCAAGCTAACTACGGAGGGTGAGAAATTGCCGTCTTTTTGTGTCAATATTCTTAGCTTCCGCTCTTCGTGCTATCTGAAGCACAAAGAGCATGTATGAATCAATGGATATAGCTCCCCTAAATGGGATTATTCTGCTAGAAAAAGGTTAAAAAAATACCGAAAAGAGACCTGCGAAGGCTCAAACTAAAAGGGCCTGAAACATGATGGTGAATTCCCATGAAAGATGAAAGTTTGCTAAGCCTTCTCGACAAGGCCTCTTGGATTTATGAGAATGAAAATCCCCAGGAGGATGAATACACTTCCTATTTTGCTTCCTTTGAATCCTCCGGGGAAGAGCTGACGCTTCTAATCACGGGTGACAGCGACCTCGCGTTTTATTTGAACGGGGAACTTGTTTATTTTGGAATCTCTCCCGCTTATCCTTCCCATCCTATTGCGGATGCCATCGAAGTCAAATCCAAAGCAGGCCATAATGAGATCAGGATCGACCTCTATTATATTGGCTCGACCTCTTTCTCAAGCTATTGCAAAGGGCCGGCAGGTTTGAAATTTGTTCTTGAAAATGACCACGGAGAAATCATTCTCTGCAGTTCTAAAGAAACTCGCTCTTGTCCTAACCCGAATTACGTCAGCCACCAAAAGAAAAAGATCACGAGTCAGCTGGGCTATTCTTACTGCTATGACGCTAATGGAAAAGCAAGGGAACTTCATCCGTCTTTGGAAATCGCCCGTCCTGGAAAAATCGAGATGCGCATAAACAAGAGATGCGAGCTTATTGGGCGAGCGCCTTGTGAGATGAGGCATCTCGACAAAGGGCATTACCTCCTGGATTTCAAAAGGGAGACCATCGGCTATCTGGACCTTGATTTCGTCTCCTCATCGAAACAGAACATCAAATTCGCCTACGCGGAGCATAAGGAAGGGAAAAGCCTTGCTTATGTTATCGAGGACCGCGATTTCTCTTTGGAATTCATCGCAAAACCCGGCCAAAATCAATTTTTAGGCACATTCCGCAGACTTGGCCTTCGCTATCTTGAAGTCTTTGCCGAGGATGATTTGGACATTCGCTACAT
>CAVKPZ010000121.1:0-4728 GCA_963658395.1 Lachnospiraceae bacterium
CAACGAACCCACCCTGCCAAGGATGAAAAGTTCGTATCAGATTCGACTGGCGGAGGAATGGGGATTCGAACCCCAGCTGGAGCAAGGCCCCACTATCAGTTTTCGAAACTGACCCCTTCGACCGCTTGGGTATTCCTCCGGAGCGCGGATATCATACACCCGCCTCGCTTTCCTAGGCAACGTTTCTTTGTCCTAGTTACCACTAAGTGGTACACTTTCCCCCATGAGCGAAAGAATCTCGGAATTCCTTTCCAAACATTGGCCCATCCTGGTTACGGGGATTGTCATTTTCCTCGGCCTTTTGTTTTTGATTATCAGCTTCTGCTTGGATGCCAAGCGCAGAAAGGTATACGAGAGAGACCTCTTCGATAAGATCAACAGCGTGCGCGTCTACGTGATCAACCTTCCTCAGAACACAGTCTCCTATTTCAACGCGATTAACGTGGGCCACGTCAAGAAGGAGAGCCTCAATGAGTTCTACCGCCATTTCCCTCTCGGCGAACAAAAGAGGGTCATGAACTGGATCAACGCCATCGCCGACGGCGTCGCCGATGAAAGCGACTTCCTCGAGGTTGATGTCAACGACACCTTCGACAAGAAACAGTATTTCTCAATGCTGCAGGCCGATGCGGTGGACACCAGAAGGAAGATCCTCCATCTGCAGTCCTATCTTTTCAAATACATGGCCTCGAGCAAAGCTTCTTCTAGCGGGGTGAATTACCATGGCTTATCGACCTCCAAGGACTTCGCCAAGGCGATGAACGCGAAAGGGAAGAAGAAAGGCGTCTCCATCGTTTATCGCTTCCTTTACAAAAAGACGCAGAAGAAAGACAGGGAGATCGACCCCTTGGTGTTCAACCAGCTGAAGAACGCCCTCTCCTATTTGCTTCCCCCCAAGGGGTTTTTGATCGCTTGCTCTGGCAACGAGCTGATGCTTAGCGATACCCAAATCACCGAAAGAGCGAAGGCTCTCTTCCTCGCGCGCAGCGGGCTCGTGCTCGCCAATCGCTTCCTTTCCTTGAATGCGCTTTCCACCCAAATCGAAGTAAGGTGCGGGGCAGTGGAGCATTATGCCTATCCCGATAACGCCGAGACCATCATCGCCGAAGCGCAGAAGATGGCCGAGCTCGCTTACGAAGAGGAGCAGACCATCGTCTGGTATGAGAAGGGTAAGGAGAACCAGGGCTTCCTCAAGGACTCGAGCTACCGCACCGAGGTCGAACGCATCATCAACGAGAAGAAGCTCTCCTATGCCTTCCGCCCGATCTACGCCGTCAAAGAAGGCAGACCCATCGGTTATTTCGCCAAAGCCGAGCCCAAGGATACCTACTTCGACTCCATGGAGGAGCTAAAGGACTACGCGGCCAGGACGCAAGACGACAAAGAGCTTTTCACCACGGTCGCAAGAAACGTCATCCCCCTCTTCGTGAACGAGCGGCTTTCGATCGACGAGAAGCTTTTCCTCGGCGTTCGGACGGAAGAGAGGTCCTATCTCCTCTCCGTCTTCCCCCGCATCGCCAAGGCCAAAGAGGCGAATCTCGTCTTCCTTTTCGGGGAAAATGACCTTTTGACCCACATGGACCCCGGCTTCCCCGAGGGCGTCAATAACGACGTCATGGGCATCAAGGCAAAAGGATTCGAGGTGGCTTTACTCCTAGATAAGACCGAGCTTTCTCTTCCTGCCAACGTCTACTCTTGCTTTGATTACTTCGTCTGCTCCTTCGCCAATTCCGGCAACGCCTCCGAGATGGACGCCCGCATCAGAGCGAAGCTCCACGCGCTTGTCGAGAAGTTGCTTAAGTACAATAAGCCCATCATCGCGACCGACATCCAAGGCTGGGGCCCGATCGAGATTCTCGTCCGCTCCGGCTTGGATTACATCTCCAGCCAGGATTTCGCCCCCTATGACGCGATGATTCTGCCAATCGCCCAGAAGGCAATCCGCAAGGTCAACGACATGAAAAAGTAGTAAACTATCCCCCGGTTTTTAGAAAGGCAACTCAACATGGGAAACAATAACAGCAATAAGAAAAACGACGCGATCACCGCGCGTGACGTCGATTTCGCCCAGTGGTACACAGACGTCTGCCGCAAGGCGGAGCTGATGGACTATGCTTCGGTGAAGGGCTTCATCGACTACCTCCCTTATAGTTATGCGATTTGGGAGGAGATCCAAAATTACCTCAACAAGCGCTTCAAAGAGGATCTTGGCTCAAGCAACGTCTACCTCCCGATGGTCATCCCCACCTCTTTGTTCAACAAGGAAAAGGAACACGTCGAAGGCTTTGCTCCCGAGACGCTCGTGGCGACGATGGGCGGAGGCAAGAAACTCGACGACCCCCTCGTCATCCGCCCGACCTCCGAGATCCTTTTCACCGATTTGTATAAGAGACTTGTCTCTTCATATAGAGATTTGCCGAAATGCTACAACCAATGGTGCTCGGTGGTCCGCTGGGAGAAAACGACCCGTCCTTTCCTTAGGGGCTCTGAGTTCCTTTGGCAAGAAGGCCACTGCCTCTTCGAGACCGAGCAAGAGGCGGTGGATAACGCCCTAAAAGCCAGACAGGTCTACGAAGACCTTGGCAAAGAGCTCCTTGCGATTCCTTTCCTCACTGGAGAGAAGACCGAGCATGAGCGTTTCGCCGGCGCGGTTCATACCTACACCGTCGAGGCTTTGATGCACGATGGCAAGACATTGCAGTCTGGCACCTCCCATTATTTGGGCACGGGCTTCACCAAAGCCTTCGGGGTTAATTTCCTTGGAAGGCAGAATAAGCTGGAAGCCCCTCACCAGACCTCTTGGGGCGCCTCTACCCGCCTTATTGGCGCGGTCATCATGGTGCATGGGGACGACAATGGGCTGGTCCTGCCTCCGCGCGTTGCCCCGATTCAGGTCGTCATCGTCCCGATTCGCATGCAAACCCCCGGGGTGTTGGAGGCTTGCCGCAAGATGAGGGACGTCATCAAAGCCGAGGGCGTGCGCGTCTATTTGGACGAAGACGATTCGAGAACACCCGGTTGGAAGTTCGCCCAATACGAGATGAAGGGCGTCCCCCTTCGCATCGAAGTGGGCCCCCGCGATTTGGAGAGGGGAGAAGCCGTGCTCACTAGGCGCGTGGATGGTTTAAAGCAGACCCTCAAAATTGAGGACATCGAGAAGCAAATCCCCTCCGTTCTTGATGAGATTCACGAGGCGATGTACCAAAAAGCCAAAGAGAACCTTGAAAACCATATCTTCGAGGTCTCTTCCATCGAAGAGATGAAAGAAGTGCTCGACTCCAAAGGAGGCTTCGCGAAGATGGATTTCTGCGGAGACCCAGACTGCGAGGATCATATCAAGGAGATTACCGGTGGCGCGAGCACGCGTTGCATCGCGAGCACGGATGTGAACGAGAACGCGGTTTGCCCTTGCTGCGGCAAGAAAGCCAAGATGAAGGTTTACTTCGGCAAAGCCTATTGATTTCTGATTGAAATGCCTTGGCGACGCCCTTTCTAGAGAAGGAGCGCCGCTAGGGCTTTTTTAATGGTTTCGTTCGCTCGTTGCACCGATTATTGCAACGAGACCACCTCGTTGCAAATTTGGCTGCAACGATGCAACGAGGCATGGCGTGAAGATATGCGAAGGCCACAAGAAAGGGTTAGATTCTAGGCCGTGGCCCTCACAGATTCGCAAATCTCGTAGGCTCGTGTGAAGCCGTATCGTCAAACAAAACATCAAAACTTAGCACATTGCAAAGCAAGAGATTCGCGATGAAAAGCTTAGTCTGCGTTTGCGTGGATATCCGTAAAGAGAGTTGCAACTTTTGCGTCAATCTCTCGGCCAAGGGTGAGTTTTTCAACGGGAGATTGCGAACGCCGATGTCGCTTTGGCCGCAAAGTTCCTGAAAACGCTGCCGAGGGTTTTTAATCTTTTCGCTTCGCCCACACCAAATTTAATGAGGCGGCGCGAGAGTGCCTGGCAGAGCGAATGTCAATTTTCCAAGTTTCGAAACGAATGGATGATTTCAGCAATAGGTGCTGTGCGTTGTTTTATTGACAAAAGTATGAACGACTATGAAAATAATTTTGAAGTATGAACGAGTATGAAAGGAAATAAAAAGTATGAACGAGTATGAAAATCTAGAAACGCTGAATCCATTTACCTTATCCTTTGGAAACAAGCCGCTTGAATATGTGAGCAGGGAAAGCGACAAGAGAGATTTGATTGCGAAACTAAAAAGTCCTATTCCTATTAAACTGGATCCCGTAATTCGGACAGTTTAAAAAAACGCCTGCATAAGTGACTGCCTCCGATTACACTCATATCGGAGGCTTTCATTATGTCCAACACGCTGTTCACGGACGAGCAGCTCGCCGCCCTCCGCTCGAACCAGAACGTGAAGAAGGCGACCCCTAAATCGATTCAGTTCTCGGAGCAGTTCAAGCTGGATTTCGTCGAGCGGTACGACGGGGGCGAGCCGCCGATCCAGATATTTCGCGACGCCGGCTTCGACGTCGACTCCATCGGCCGGGAACGCTTGAAGAACGCCTACACGAACTGGCTCCACAAGAGATCGCTGGGCAAAAGCGTGGCCTCGGAGAGGATGGGAAGGCCGCTTGAGCGCAAGCTGTCGGACAAGGAGATCATAGGGCGGCAGAGGGCGGAGATAGAGATGCTGAAGCAGGAGAACGACTTCCTCCGCCAAATACGCAGGCTGGAGCGACGTCACCAGCCATCAAAATCCCCGT
>CAVKPZ010000122.1:0-4373 GCA_963658395.1 Lachnospiraceae bacterium
GTTTTTCTCAACTTGGGGGTTTGTCTCTTTTAGGTTTTGAATCAGCTTCTTTGTTTCTAAACGCGCACTTCCGACGCCGCTCTCTGGCTTCGCCACATTCTCGGTGAAGCGGCAAGCGCATTGGATAAACTCCAGTTTGTTGAAATCACGCCAAGCTTTCACATCCGCCTCTCTTATCAAATAAAGGGGACGTATGAGTTCCATTCCTGCGAAATGGTCACTATGAAGCTTTGGGAGCATGGTTTGGTAAGAACCAGCGTGAAGAATGTTCATGAGGATCGTTTCAATGACATCATCGTAGTGATGACCCAGGGCGATTTTGTTGCAACCCATGTCTTGAGCCAGACGGTATAAAGCCCCCCGCCGCATTTTTGCGCATAGATAACAAGGCGAATGGTCTTGTGCGTTGGCGATTTCGAATATATCTGTTTCAACGATTTTGGCAGGAATGTCCATGACGGCCAAATTGGATTTGATCTTTGCCAAATTTTCCTCGTTATAGCCAGGATTCATCACAAGGTACTTTGTTTCAAAGGGAAAGTCGCTGTGTCGAGAAAGCAATTTGAAGCATTCGGCGAGCAGGTTCGAGTCTTTTCCACCAGAGATGCAAACGCAGATTTTGTCCCCAGGTTTTATGAGCTCATAACGTTTGATTGCGGCAATGAAAGGCGACCAAATGGTAAAACGGAATTCCCGTGTGATGCTTCGTTCAATTGCTTCTGCTCTCGTTAATTCATTTTTACTCATCGGAATTTCTCCGAGAGGGATTATATAGGTTTCACCCGCTCTTTTGGTTTCCTCTTAAGAGAGGAATAGGGTAAAATTCGCTTTGCAATGACTAAAGAGGTCCCTCAAAACCAAGCCATAACCAGTCCGAGCCTTGTTTCCGCGGAGCCCAAAAAGAGAGAACGAGTTTGGGAAATTGACTTTTTGCGCGGCGCGGCCATCCTTGGAATGGTTATTGACCATTTTCTTTTTGACTTGGGTTCTTTGAAATCTTATTTCGTGAATTTCACCGATCTGGCTAGCCCTGGCTTAATTTTCTTTTCGAATCAAATGCACGACTATTTTTACGGACCTGTTCGTCAGTTTTTCCATTCCTTGGCTTTCTTGTTCTTCTTGATGTCTGGCATTTCTTGCTCTTTCTCGCGCAGCAATTTCCGCCACGCGGGAAAGATTTTGCTCTTTGCTGGATTGATTACGATATTCACCTATTCCCTTTATTTCATCTCGTTTGGAATCGGGTCTCCTCTTGATGTCCGCATCCTTTTTGGGGTCTTGTTCGTTTTGGGCATGGGCGTTCTTTTGGTGGCTGTTATTCAGCTTTTGCCTGGCTCCAAGTGGATTGAGTTAGGCCTTGGCTGCGCTATTCTTATGTTTGGAATTCTCTGGGGTTTATTTGGACCCACAAATATCTTCAAAACGTCCAATGGGCACTTCGTTTATGTTTTGGACGTCACCCCCGAAAGACCCATGCTCAAGGCTGACAATGCGCCGAATTGGTTCGCTGCTCTCACCGGTTTTGACGTTCCCACCTTCTTTATCTCAATGTTTGGATTCGCTCGGGCCGGCTCAGATTATTTCCCAATGATTCCTTGGATTGGATTCACGCTCATCGGAGCCTTCCTAGGCCAAACCCTTTACAAAGACAAGAAATCCCTTTTGCCAAAGATTGACGGCAGATGGCACCGCCCCATCGATTGGTTCGGCTCGAAATCCCTCTACGTTTATGTGCTTCATCAGCCTATGTGGCTTTTGATTCTTTTACTTATATTCCTCCCGATGGGATATAGAATGTTCTAAAACGTCTTATGAAAATCGATCGTGAAAAAACGATATACGAGAACTTCCTCAATATTTGTAATTGGCGCGGTGAAAACGATGCGATTTACTATGAGAACAAAACCTATTCTTATACCGATTTCTTGGCAATAATCCATCGGATTGCAGGCTATTACCACTCCATCGGCTTAAAAAAAGACGATTTGATTACCTTGGTTGCCCCGAATACTCCAGAGACCGTGGCTTCTTTTTACGCGGCTCTTCAGCTTGGACTTAAAGTGCATGTTTTGCATCCTTTGACCTCAGAGGACAACATTGCCCGTGAATTGGAGGACAAGAAATCAAAACTGCTCGTGACGGTCTCTTTGTTTCTTCGCTTTTACGGGAAGATCTTGGACAAGAAATTCCCCATGCTGGTTATCGACCCGACCGCTTCTTTGCCTTGGTATAAAAGAGTCGGATTTTCAATTGGATGCGGGAAAAGGCTAAAGGCCTATCGCAAGCACAAAGAATTGCCGGACTATGGCGTGGACTGCAAAACTCAATATAAGGAATTCGTTCCTTATGATACGAAAGAAGGGCACATTATCCTTTCCTCTGGGGGAACGACGGGCGTTTCTAAGTCCATTATCCTGAATGACTTCTCCTTCCTGACTATTCTGCAGGACGGGCTTTGGTTTTTGGGCGATACCGAGGAACAAGGCGTTAACGAATCCATGCTAGCAGCTCTTCCAATGTTCCATGGCTACGGCTTAACGATGGGAATCATGGCGGTGCCTTTCTTAGGTGGCAAGATCGGATTGCTAAGCTCTTTCCGAACCAGAAAGGTCATTCAGCTCCTAAAAAAAGGGAGGCTCACCACTCTTCTAGGCGTCCCGACTGTTTATGAAGCTCTCCTCAAAAACAGGCATTTCAAAGGCAAAATTCTGAAGCCGATTCGAAACTGCTGGGTCGGAGGCGATTTCATTTCTCCTTCTTTGCTCAATCGTTTCAACGCCCGTCTTCGCGAGGCCGGGTCGGAAGGTATGCTTATGGAAGGCTACGGCTTAACCGAGGCTGTCAACGTTCTTGCCGTTAACAGGCTTTCAGACTGGAAAGAGGGCTCAATCGGCCGCGCAATCCCTGGCGTCACGGTAAAAATCATCGATGAGAGTGGGAAAGAAGTGCCCCCAATGTGCGAAGGAGAAATCGCGGTTGGCGGAGACACCATCATGGTGGGCTATTATCACCAAGAAGACATCAACCCCTTCATCGAAATCGAGGGTAAACGATATCTGAAGACCGGCGATCTTGGGAAAATGGACGAGGATGGGTTCATCTATTTTATTTCTCGGTTTAAGCGAATCATCAAAAAGAAAGGCATGAACGTCTATCCTCTATCTATCGAAAAAACGGTCTCCAATTTAGAGGAAGTGGAAGAATGCGCTTATCTTGGGGAAACCTACAAAGGCTATGATGACACCGCTTTATACGTTGAGCTCGCTCCTAACGTCGATAAGGAAACGGCCGAGGAAAAAATCCTTTACGCCCTTCATCATCAGTACAATAAATACGAATGGCCTGACTTCATTTTCATAAAAGAGAAGTTTGAACACACTTCCGTCCTTAAGATCGACTACAAGATTTTGGGGCAGGAATTTCACAATTTCCTTGTGGACAAATTCGGCCCCATTCATAAATGAATTGGTTTTTGCGGGCTTTTTGACGTTTGAAATCGCGCAAAGAATATGTGTTTTCCCCGATGCGCTTTTTCTTGAATATAATCCTGTCTTTTACAGTTGCGGCTACCCAAATGTTGTAAACCGTTGTAATCAGAGGGGCTTTTTAAGGCTATTTTCCTTCAGACACGCGGCGTCCAGCCCATACCCGAAGCGTTTCTCCAAGGCGTCCAGCGCCTTGGAATTCGTGTAGATCGCCTTGTAATAGGAGCCCTCGCCGAAGATCTCCGTGTTCCTGAAGCTAGGGTCTATACTCCCGAGGACCGAGTAGACGACCTGGGAGACGTAGCAGACGGCGAAGTGGCCCTTGATCCCCTCATCGGTCCAGACGAACGTCGGGTGGCCGCTGAACTCCGCCTTCATGATCCTGAACTGATACTCTATCTGCCGCCGGTCGACGTTTATCTTCAGCGCCCTCTTTATCCCGTCCTGTAGGCTCGTCGCCACCGTCTTTGTCGGGCGCGAGATGTCGTTGAGGCCGGTCCTCTTCGAGACCCCTTTCTCGACCCATGTTTGTGAAATAGGATTGATACAATGGCGGTCAGTCCTTTTTTATTCGGTTGTATCATCGTTTTTTATTTTAGACAGCTTGCTATAACGGTACGGATAAAGATCTATAAATAGTTGGAAAAAAGAAAAAATTGGGTAATATATTTGTAGGGGTATCCCTACTTGTAGGGCGAAAGGAGAATGAAATGAATTCTTATATTGAACAAGCTAAAGTAATGTCTAAAGGTCAAATTACACTTCCACAAGAAATAAGAAAGTTGTTAGGCTTAAACGTTGGCGATAGAGTCTCTTTTATTGTTAATGGAGAGCAAGTTATATTAGCAAATTCCTCCATTTGCGCTCTTAAATTAATACAGAAAGATT
>CAVKPZ010000123.1:0-4265 GCA_963658395.1 Lachnospiraceae bacterium
ATCCACGCGCGTATACCCGTGGGAGGTTCTCGCTGGGCCAAAGCCAAGGAATTTGCCGTTTAAGGAAACGCGGTAGGAATTTCTAGCCGTAATCGTAAGTTTTGCTTTTCCTTTATAAGCAAGGTTACAAGAAAACAAACAAATCGAATTGAGCAAAGAGGAGGTTCCGACCTTCCAAATCGGTTTAGCAAGAGCAAAATAAGAGGAAGAGTTAGAAGAATTGTCTTTTGTGTTTTTCATACCAGCGGAGGCTTCTCTTTTGGAAAAATGATACCTTAAAGGTTCTTGGCGCTTTCGATTGGGAAGAACATGAATTTACATTTTTTTAAGGTGAGAACATCGAATGTAAGCTCTTTGATTTGACCTGCGCGGCGACAACGTTGGGCCAACTTATTTTGAGTGAGTCAAGCAGCCAAGTCCTCTTAGCCGCCCACAATCCTATAAGGCCCAAGCAATGGCAAAGTGATAGGCGTAATCTTTTTACGTTTCCGAAATATTTTTACGGTAAATATAGACGCGGCAAATTTAGTCCGCTCAGATATCCTTGCTATCAACGCAAAAGGACCAGGCATATGCTCAAACGATTCGAGATAGAAAATTTCAAAGGGTTCAAAGATCCCCTTGTTTTGGATTTGACCGCGAGGGAATACGCTTTTAGCAAAAGCCTAGTGAAAAACGGAATCGTGAACAAAGGCATCATCTATGGGAAGAACGGAATCGGAAAAAGCAACCTCGGCATCGCCTTATTTGACATCGTTCTCCATCTTACCGACAAAGAAAGAATGCCTTTGCCATATCTAAACGATTATCTAAACCTCGATTCCGATAAAGAATGCGCGAGATTCTGCTACACCTTTCTTTTTGATGAAGATGAGGTCGTCTACGAGTACAAAAAGAAAAATCCCTTTTATCTAGTTGAAGAAAAATTGAGCATAAACGGTAAAAGCGTCGTCTTTTACAACTATTTCAACAAGAAAAACAACTTCATAGACCCGGGTTTTGCGGGGAATTTGAGAATTGAGCTTCTCGACAACAAACTCTCCATCCTTAAATACATTTATCGGAACACCCCGACGAATGAAGAATCTTCTTTTTTTCAAGATGATGGGTTTCGTAGACAATATGCTTTGGTATCGCGGATTAAGCGAGGGTAATTCCTACTGCGGCTTCTCCAACGGGAATGCGATGCTGGTTGAAAGGCTTTACGAAGCGGGAAAGAAGGACGAATTTCAATCCTTCCTAGACGAGAATGAGCTCCATTACAACTTAGAATGGAGGGAGAATAATGGCGTCCATGAGTTGATGGTTGTTTTCCCGACCGATAAGAAAACCCCTTCCTCTCCATTGCTTCAACCGACACCAAATCCCTGCTCCTTTACTTTTTCTGGAGCATCACCGCGTTTAATAAAATCTCTTTTCTCTTCATTGACGAGTTCCATGCCTTCTTCCATTATGAGGCCGCGGAAAATATCGTTATGAGGCTCAATTCAAATAGAAAATTTAAAAGCCTCATCACTTCGCATAATACCTATCTGATGCAGAACAAACTCACAAGACCGGACTGCTGTTTTATCATGACTCAAAACAAAATAACGAGTCTTTTCAATGCGACAAGCAAGGAAATCAGAGAGGCTCATAACCTAGAGAAAATGTATCTGAACGGGGTGTTCAACGAGTGAGACATCTCAATGTCTTAGTCATCGTTGAAGGAGGAAGAAACGAGCCTTTCTTCTTCTCCCGCTTGGCCGAGGCTTTCTCTTTGAGCCTGGATATATATTGCCTAAAGGCCAACATCTATTCGCTTTATAAAAGAATGAAAGAAATCGACTTCAATGGGGACGTAAAATCAGTTTTGTCCGAGACTCATCCGAAGTAAAAGGGTCTACTATCCCGCAAATTTGCATACACCTATCTCGTATTCGATTGCGATGCCCACCACCCCAAAGCAAAAGAGGAGCGTGGGCAGCAAGAGGCTGTCCTTGAGAATTTAGCAAAGTTAAAAGAGATGACGGATTATTTTGTTGACGAAACCGATCCCACGGTTGGGAAACTATACGTGAACTACCCTATGATGGAGTCTTATCGCGATTGTGACGATTTCTTTGACCCAGGCTATGCGGAAAGAAAGGTGGCCCTTGAAGATATGTCGTCTTGCAAAAGCCTTGTGGCAACAAGAAAACTTTGCCGCGTCCATGCAAAAAGTTTCACCAGAAATCAGTTTTCTCTCTTAATCCTCCAAAACCTCTACAAACTCAACAAAATTCATCACGAAAGTTGGCGCGTTCCATCCTAAGAGTCCTTTCTAGAAGATTCTTCTCAAACGAAAACTCTTTCCCGTCCGCAGAGTCTCATCAAAGAAGAAGGGAAAATGTCGGTTCTAAACACCTCATTATTTCTTGTCGCGGATTATTTGGAAATCGCGATGGATTTTACAATCGTTTGGTCTCGCTGCTGCCATCTTAAATAATCGGAGAAGGAGGAGGATACTACTTTTCATTTTCGCCCCTCGCGGGCCATCTTTCGTGAAAACCCCCGCTCAGTTCAGCCAAAATCATCGCAAAACCTCAAGGAACTGTGCTAGGCTACCCCAGTTAGAAAGTAAGGAGGGAAACCATGTCCCAACAAATCGACATCAAATACGCCATGAATTTCTGGAACGCATGCCTTGGCAATGCAATGGAGGCCCTCGACTGCGCTGGCAGGAAGATCGCTAGGCTCGCCTATTCTTTGAAAAACAATGAGATGGGGTGGACCATCGTGCCTATCCTCCCCTTGAAGCACGGAGGGACCTTCACCTTTGATAACTTTATGCTCTGCCACGTCAAGACGGCGGAAGAGAAAGGAAACAACTTTCCTTATTTCTCCGCCAACGGCCACGATTTCATCATAGAGATGAAAAAGGGGTTATACGTGGTCGAGGAAAAACGCTGCGAGGAAATCGAACAAACCGTCGAATTTAGCAAAGCCGAAAGCGGCTTGGCTCTTTTCGCCGCCCGTCAGGAGAACTGCGACGGGGTAAGATGTGTAGGGATCGTCTCGCTTCGACTCAAAAACCCAAGAACCGTTGCCCTCATCGATTTCATGGAGGACATCTTCGTGGAGCAAGACATCTCCTATTCTTTGGAAAGAAGAGGGAATAGCCGCGTCTATAAGCTGATTATCAAAGACCACGACCTGCTCCAACAAAAAGATTACCTCGACCTGTTTCAGCGCTGCCTTTTGGCGGAGCATTACCTCCGTTACTACTTCCGGCCCTTAGGCTATTTGGACGCTTACGATATTGGCCTCAATCTTATCGAATATGCAGACAAGGAAGAACTATGCCGCTACGACAAGGAGGACATGGCCCAAGAT
Source organism: Lachnospiraceae bacterium (assembly GCA_963658395.1). Lineage (GTDB taxonomy): Bacteria > Bacillota_I > Bacilli_A > RFN20 > CAG-826 > Alloenteromonas. The sequence continues at coordinate 3,355 of CAVKPZ010000123.1, forward strand.
GTCCGCGGGGCCGCCTTCGTCAATGGCTTGTTCATCCAGAAGGATTTTGGGAAGAAGCTAGGCGACACGCCAGGCCTGAAATTCGAGAAAGATCAGCAGTGGGCCGTGTGCAAAACTTCCGACAGCGACCTCGCCAACAGTCTATATGAAGAAGCGAGGAAGGTTTACGCGAGGAAGAGGAAATAAGGAAGGGATTTGACTTGCCAAACAAGATGAGGCCCATAGCGCCCAGCAAAAGACGTTTTTATACGCTGCCGCAATAGGAGCGCAATAGCGCGCAAATAAGCGCAATAAGAAAACTATCGATGCTGTGCTGTTTTTCATTTTCTCGAAACCGTTTCTGCAAAGCTGCGCAATAAAAAATACTTGTCTTAAGCCCAATAAGGCAAATAGGAAACATCTTTTTTATCGGAATCCGCTTCCTTCTTTATTTTTCCCTGGGCGAGCGCGGAGGCGTAGATGCGGCTGATTTTATATTTGGCGTCTATCCCCAAGCCAAAGCGCTCCCTGAGGCTTTGATTTGTCGCATGTCTATAGGAAAGATGGCAAAGGACCGCGTGTTCGTAGGCCGCTTGGATTTTCTCCTCGGAAGTAAAATCATCGAAAGTCCTGTCTCCCGAAAGGACCACTCTCACCCCCGAAGGGGATTCCATCACCTTGGTGGGAGGGAGATGTTCTTTTTCTAGGGAAGCGACAATCTTGTCGAAGCCGCTCCCCGCGGTATCGCCAATATCGATGCGCCGTAAAAAGGAGGCCAAAAAAGGATTCGCTGGCTTGGAGGCCGAATCGATGAGACGGTCGAGAGGGACGTTCAGATTCCCAGGATTTGAAAACTCAACGCGGTCGGAGAATATCTCAATCAGGGGGCCGCCGCTAGAAAGCAAATCTTGATGAATCAAGATGTTTCCAAG
>CAVKPZ010000124.1:0-4216 GCA_963658395.1 Lachnospiraceae bacterium
CGTTATAAGTGGCACTATCTGATCCCGGCGCTTCCAAAGCGAAATAAAGCTCATCATCCACGAGCCTCGCGTCGATGGACCTTCCTCCGCTGCCGTTGTAATCGACCTCCGCTTGCAAAGAGAGGTTCAAGCCATGCAAAGAGAGCTCTTTCAAATCGAAGGAAAGGGAGCCGTTGCTAAATTCGAAAACGTTGTTCTCGCCCGCCTTCAAAGTCATTTGGTCCAGTTTTAGCGATAAGCCCGAAGCAAGGGAGTTCGTCAGGCTTTCTGCAAGGCGCTTCGCCCCGACGTTTTCGCTTATGGATGTCTCTTCGGTTGTTTTGCTTTCTTCCTGATTGGCTTTGGTGACTTTTGAGGACGCGCAGGAAGACAAGGAAAAAGCCAAAATGCCTAAGGTTAGGCGCTTCAAAGGAGCGAAGGAACTTCCCCACTCCCGAAAAGAGATTTTGGCCTTTTCCTTTTCACGCATTTTAGCAAGTCACGCCGATGTAGTAGTTGCCTGGTAAGAAGGAGTTGTCGCCGTCTTTTGAGTAATGCTTCGTGTACTCGTCGCCATAAGCGAAGCTCGCGTTGCCTTTATCGTCATAAGAGACGACGGAGGTGAAGTCGTTGACGGAGACGTTAGTCCAGGTGTCTTGATAGACGCCGGTGGAGACGTTATCGAGGGCGAGTTCGACTTCCGCGGAGGCCGGGACGATCTGATGAGAGCCATCGGGATTCCCGAGGACTAGGCCGAAGCTGATGCTAAGGCCGCTTAAGGTCTTCCAAGAGGTCGAGGAATTGCTTGAAGTGACGTCTTTGCCCGAAAGCGTGACCATGGCATCGCCAAGCAGGGCCCTTTCGTCAAGCAGGGAACCCACGTCAACGCCAAGCGACCAAGAGGTATCCGCTTCGCTGTATTGATATTCTTTTAGGAAATCTTCGGGATGGGGGAAAGCGTTATCGAAGAGGCTGCTGCCTTCTTCTTGGCGCGCCTCCGCTGCTGCGCCCTCTTCTTCTGCGGGGGCGTTGTCTTTCTTGAGATAGCCTTCGTTGATGCCAAGGACATATTCTAGGAGCCATCCAAGGCCGTTATAGGAGTAGGTCCCCTCTTCGTCGCCCGTTTTTTCAATGAGATCTTTGCCGGTTAATTGCACGGTGTCTTTGACTTCGGTGACTCTGCCATAACTCGAATTGCGGGTGATGTAGAGATCGCCGTAGTTTTCGTCGCCTTTTTTACAAGAATAATAGAGATCAACGGCGCGTCTGCCTTCGTATTCGTGGTCGCGGAAATAAACGGCGTTATCCGGCGCGTTCACACCTTTGACTAAGGGCATGTAAGGAATTGATAGATGCGCTTTGACGTAGTCTTTCTCGCTCGCGAGATTGAGGCTAACCCCGATGAGGCTGATTTTCGTTTTTCCGATGTTCAAAGCGACGTTTAGCGAGACGTCGTAAATGGAGGAATCGCCAGAGGCGACTTGACCGAGCTTCGTGCTGCCGGTCGCGTATTCAACGAGGGTCTTCACGGTATTGAAATCCGTGTAAGCGGAGGTATCTTCGCCTTTCAAAGGATTGAGAACCGTCTCGCTGACGTTTTTCGTGGCATCGACGCCAAGCCCGATGTTTGCTTTACTCATCGCAAAGGTGAGGCTCTTGAATCCGCCGTTGGCGTCTTCGCTGTTGGCGGCGTAAGAAATGGAAACGGTGGGGTTTTCATCTAAACCGAATAAGGCGCCGTTCAGAACGAACTTGTTTTCGTCTCCGCCAAGGCTTGCTTTCTCCGCGAGGATTTTCTTTTCGAAAAGACCTGAATATTTTTTGTTGATGAGAGCGCCAGCCAAATCTCCTCCGACGAGGCCGCCAATCGAACTGGCGATTTTTTGGAAGGAAGAAGTGTCGTCCTCTTCTTCCTCGGGGATAACGCTTTTGACGGTGGAGACGATGTCTTTCATCGAGGAGATGGACATCTGTCCGGTAACGGGCTTGGAGGAGCGGGGGTTGGTTCTGGCTTTGCCTTCTTTGTCCAAGCCAGATTCGCTATCGATAAGGGAATCATTCACGGAGTCGTATTTGAAGGCGGTCTCCGTGAAATCAACTCCATCGCCAGAAAGGGCGAACTTGAAGTGATGATCCTGCGAGTAATTCTTGGAGATCTGGTTCGCGGTCAAGGAAACGCCGGCGGCTTTCTTGTCGTAAGAGAAACCAAGATTGCCCGAGAAAGAGACCCCGGTGTCCTTTCCAAGAGTGTCGGTCTTCCCGGTTTTGATATCCCCTGTTAAGGACAGCCCGGCCTCTTTGGAAGAAGTGACCTCTTCGATTTGATTTTTGATGCCGGGGAGATGAATCAATTCGTCGTAGTTGCTTGTCTCAATGCTAGGCAGAGCGTAGGCATCTAGAGACAGCGTTCCGTCTAGCTGGAAGGCGCTCAGCTTAACGCCATTGAAAGTGACGCCGGTGAGATAGGTGTCCACGCCGTTATCTTCGTCCGTATAAGTGCCATCGATGCTGACTGTGACCTCCCCGTCAATCTTCACGGGGCTCAAATCGAAGGTGATGCTCAGGTTGTTGTCGCTTCCGTTGATGGATTTGATGAAATCGAAAGCCTTCTCGTAATGGCCTTCGGTGAAGCTCTTGATGGTCGGGAAATTGTCGAGGACGGTGGAGATCAAATCAGTGATGGCGCTTGCCTCTTCCACGCTTTCCTCGATTTCGCTGTCCTCGTTGACCGCGGTGGTCGTTTTGGCGAACAAGGCATCGAGGTTGGTCTTGCTGACTTTGGCCATCAAAAGATCGTCGATGTTGAGATAGGCGCTCTCATCGAGATAGGCCGCAGAGACATTGGCGACGGCGTTGTCTGCGGAGAGGGAAACGTCCGCGAGGAAATTCTGAAGCCCGCCCGAGAAATCGGCGCAGGCGGAAAGGTTGAGCGAGGCTCTTTCAATAACGTCGGAGGTAACGTTGTCCCCCTCTTTCGTGTAATGGGTGAGGACGAGGCCTTTTCCTGAATTGATGTTTAGGGAGTTCGTTGTCTTAAGCCCGAACTGAGGATTGGCGACATAACGGGCGACTTTGCGGAATAAAGAGGCGCTGTCTTTGATGTCGTGATATTCAGCGAGCTCGCCGGGAATGAAGGAGGTCCAGGAAATGGCCTCGCTTCCGGTTTCGACGGTCGCGCTTGCGCGGATCGTGCCGATCAAAGTGTCGCCGTTTTTGATGGAATAACTTGCTTGCTCGGAATCAAAGGTCTTCGCGGGGAAGTCGATGCCGCTTAGATAGTAATCGCTATCATAAGCGAAGCCGATGGGGAAAGTCTCCTCGCCCAAAGGGAGATTCCAGGTGAAGTAAGAATGCGCGGTGTCTTCGACCATGTCGTTTAGGGAACTTAAGATGCTTGACATGGCGTTGGAGCCGTCTTCGTCGGAACTGCTTGAACCGGAAGAAGAGCTTAAGCTGCTTAGGTCAATCGAGGGGAAATCGACTTTGATGCCGCCGTTTGAGAGGATTTCCAAAACGTCCGAGATGATCCAATCGACGTCTCCGTACTCATATTGGAGGATGCCTCCTGTTGTTTCATCTCGCTCACCCGTGATTTTGGGCTCGATCGAGGCTTTGTATTTGAAGTCGTAGGTTTCGTTGTCTAGATCATTGATGGCGAAATAGATGTCATCGAGGCGCTTAGCGAGGCTAAGCTGTCTCTTGTAGCCGTTATAATCAAGTTTGGCTTTAAGCCCGAGGCTGATGCCGTGGAAAGAAATCTCGTCCAACGCGAAGGCGATTTGGGTCCCTTCGCCGTTGATGAGGTTCCCTTTTGAGGCGTCATTTTTGTCTTTACCCGGGAAATAGGCGTCCAAAGTATCGAATTTGAGGTTCAAACCTGAGGTGGCGCTGTTCGTTAGGTTTGAAATGAAACGCTGTTTTCCGGTCAATGTCGTTTCGCCGTCATCGTCATCAACGTCGATGATATCCTCGTCCTCTGCCATTCCTGTCTTTGGGATCATCAGGTAGGTGGTTCCCGCGGTGATGCCAAAGAGAGCCAGAAATAAGCCGGAGTTGAAGAGGAGAGTCTTTTTCTTGGTGCTCAGATGCTTTTGGCTTTTGTTTGTTTTCATAATCGTTTCCTTTCAAATTCAATTGGCGTTTAAACTTTTGTATATGGATTGGGTTTCGGTCTCTAGGGTGGGGATTTCGTAGGTTTCTCCGTGGTAGAAGTAGGTGGTCAAGGTTCCTTCGATGG
>CAVKPZ010000125.1:0-4210 GCA_963658395.1 Lachnospiraceae bacterium
GGATTTTGGAATTCTCGCGTTGCGATGCCGATAATTGGAAAATTGCCTTCAGAAGAAAAAACTATCTCGTTTTTACCTTTGTATATAGGAACATATCTATCTTCTGCTTTTCACAAGGTAATATGCTTAATTATTTCAATTAATGAAGAATTCTCTAAAATCTTAAAAAGGTCATCCATACCCTTGATCTCCCTTGTTTTCAGCTGAGAATGGAGGCTTTTGAATAGCTTGGAAGGGAAGTCTTTTCCTTCTAGATAAGGCGCCTCTCCCAACCTCTGGATTTCCGGCTCGTTTTGCTCCAAAAGATAGGAGATGAGATAACGTCTGAAATAGATAAGGAGATCCTGCTCAATCCAATAGGAGGATTTTTTGGCCGCCCCTTCGCTTTGCTTTAGGGCAATGTATAAAGGGAGGCCGTCCTCGACATCGTGGTAGATGTCGGCGAACAAGAAATCATAGGCGCCTTTTTTGGCGTTTCTTGCAAAAAGAAGCGCATCTTGCGGAACAAGGGCGATCTTGCCTTTTGGGAAGGACGAAGAAAGATGCTTCTTGAAAAACGAGATCACATCTTTGTCACTTTCGACGATTGTCACCCGGCTCACGTTCTCCTTGAGAGAGGCGCGGTAAGCGAAATACCCCATGCCGAGCCCATAGGTCAAAACCTCCCCCTCGCTTTCCTCGATGGCTTTCTCCATCGTTTTGATCTCGTGGGGGACGAGCGACATCCAAGGCCGGCCTTCCTTGCAGAAGAGGGGGTAGGAGAAGCTTTCCAAGGAATAGGCGAAGCTAGGGCGCTCTTCGAAATAAGGGGGCAGCCCGGCCTCGTAGCAAGAATAAGGGAAAAGCTCGCCAGGGCGCACCTCTTTCATGGAAAGCGAGAGCCCGCCTTCCTGGGCGGACCATCCCTCGAGAATCTTGAAGTAGGGGTCTAACCCCACGAAAGAGGCATCTTCGATCTGCTGTATATAAGGGAAAAGAAATTTCCTGCAGCTTTCCCGCAGCCCTTTTCCCAGATTGTCGAAGCAAGAAAGGAAAAATTCCTCGAATTCGCTCTTCGCTGAAAAAGGAGGGATCTCCGAGGCGTTCTCTTCTTGAATCGCGAGGTATTCGTTCAAAAGCCCGGCTAGTTCTATTTCTCTTGCCTGTTTTCTCTCTAAATTTCGCAGATATCTTTGACTTTCTCGGTCATTAGGAAGCAGCATGGAGACGATTATAAAGTCCCCCGTCTCTACCCGAAAGGGATAAATTCGGGCTTTTCCTGTCGGATTGTGATATAAATATCCCCGTTAACCCAGACTCTTACGTTTCAGGAGATGAAAATGAGAAAAATAAGTAAAGTCAGCATTCTTGCTTTGGGCGCTATCGCCGCCTCCTTGCTCGCTTCTTGCAATCCCGCCAATCCAGATGATGGCAGCAGCGAGTCCAGCGAGGAGAGCGTCGACGCGAGCGTAAGCTCCATCAAAATCGTCGAAGGATCGATCTCAACGAGCTACACGCTCGGGGCGAGCGCTGATTACAGCAAGCTTGCCATTGACCTTTTCAATGCAGGGAACAAGAAAATAAAAACCCTCAAGTGGGCGGAGAATAAAGACAGCATCACCCATACGGAAATCGTTACTTCCGAGCTTTCTGCGGAAAAATATTTTACTGTCACCTACACCGAAGGCAAAACGACCTTTGAAGACACCATCCAATACAAGGTCGTAGAGCCTACCTATGACCTAACTTCCTGGTCGGCGAACGGCAATTATGTCTACACAACCACATACGAGGCGAACCCCAAAATCGCTACGGACGAAGATGCCTTGGAGAAAGGCTTCATGAAGAAAGCCACTTTCTACGTGGGCAACATGAACGCCGTGAATCTTCTTCCGGTGATGGACGGTCTGGACGAGGATTACAACACGGTGACTCTCGACAAGATCCCAGATGAGGCGAAGCTTTCCCTTTTAAAAGATGGCACTTCCGTCGCGGTGAGCGATTACATCGACAACCCGAACAGCTTCTTCAGCAGCGGCCTTCTGAAATTCAAGGACTCCGTGACGGGGCATTTCTCCGTTACGCTTAGCTATCAAGGCCTCACCGACGTCGTCTACGACGTGGAAGTGGTGGATGCCTATAACGTCAGCAAAGCCACGGATCTCTTCGCTTTCTATACCTCAACCGATAGCTGGCCCTATAGCCAGGCAATTACGGAGAAGGTTCGCGAATACAAGACCGGCCTTGGCCTTCCCGACGCGGAGAACCTCGTCCTTCAAAATGACATAAAGATCTCTAAGAGCGACCTCCCCGATATCTTCCTTTGGCAAGCGGAGGAGACCGAGGTTTCCGCGATCGTCGGCTCTTTGAAGGACTGGCTGCGCATGTTCGACCACCAATTCAAAAACGCGGGAGATGTCGCGACGGTCTATGGCAATCTTCACGGCATCGCCCTCAACGACGATAAGAACGACCCCAACGCTTTCCCCAAGATCCTCACCGATTCTTCAGAAGGCGAGGCGCAGCAGGAGGGCAAGCCTATTTCCTCGCATGCCTCTTTGTTCTACGGCTCCTATGGGTCGAATCAGGATCCCTTTGACTGCAAGATCGTCTTCAAAGACCTCCAGGCGACCGGAAACTCTGGCGTCAGCGAGGAAACCACGATCACCGAAGGCGGCCCCATGTTCCTCAAAACCGAGATCGACGCCACTTTCGGCAACGTCATCATCTCGAAGTTCTACATGGACGCGATGGTGGACGGGCCTGGCGATTTGGAAAGCAAGAAGATCAACGACAAGTACGTGGCTGCCTCGCTTTCCTTCGATTCCTGCCGCTTCAGCGACTCCGCTAACGCAGGTGTTTATGTCTACGGCGCGGGTTCCATGGATATAAAGAACAGCCAAATCACGAAATCCGGCGGCCCCCTTCTTTTCTTAAATCCCGCCATCGAGAAACTCCCCACCGATCCGAGCCAAGTGACGACTTTCTCTCCTAAACTAGCCACGAACGTCTCTATCGACGAAGCCTCTTTCCTCAGCAACTTCAGCCAAGGCAAAGGCGGTTGGTTCGAGGCCTATCAAGGGGCGAGCGCTCTTGCAGCCACTCTCCAAAGCATGGATGCGCTTTTCACGCCTTATGGCATGTCTTTCCTCGAAGAAAAGAACGCCATCAAGAAATTCAACCTTTTGGCGCTCAATCTTCCCATTAACGACAATGGCGAGGGCCTTGGTCTTCCCTCAATCGACGATGGCGGAACCAACGTTACAATCGCTAGAGGCGGCAAGCTCGTTTATAGCACCTTGGATGGCTATTTAAGCGTTTTGGGAGCCGCGCTCGCCGCGCAAAGCGCTTCTACCGATGAAGAGAAACTCGCCGCTTACACGAGTTACGCGAATGCTCTCTATGGGACTTTCTTCGGCAACAACCTCGCTTTTGCAAATTACGCAAACGAAATGGTCTTCACGGCCACTTCTAGCGACGGGAGCCACGAATCCGCGATTGTTAACGTCGATCAGACGAGCGGTAGCTATTTCCTATGCTCCAGCGAATACGCCATCAAGAGCGCTTTCTCTGCTTATGGGATCAGCGCCCCCTCAGACTATAAGCCCAGCGATAAATTCAAGAGCGAGGGTTATCTTTCCTGCACAATCAACGGGGATAAATCCATCGTTCACCCCGATTCTGTTGTTTCAAACCCTCTCGCCTATAGGGGCGTCGCCAATTACGGCGTGCTTCTAGGCGACTATCACAAAGCCTGATTATGCTAAGCAAGGCCTCCGGAAAAAGCATTCTCCTTTTCGGGGGCCTTTTCGCTGTCGTTGTCTTGTCCTTTGGGCTTTCTTTCATCGGATATGGCGATTACGCGCTCGCCTATCTTCCCTTCGCTTTGCTCCTGCTTTTTTTGACGGGGGCCTCTTTCTTGCTTAAAGCGTTTCTAAAAGACCGCCCAGCGAGAAGCCATAAGTGGGGGTTTCTGACGAATCTTAGCGCGAGGCTGGCGAAAAAAGAGGGGCGATACAAGTTCATTCTCTCTTGCCTTTCGATCGCGCTTTGCCTGCTTTTCTTTTCGCGCTACTACTTTTATAGAGGCTACTTCGAATACACGGATAGCTACGGTGGGGCGGGCGCTTTCTATTATTACGACATCTTCCATCTTGAGAGCCAGCTAGTGATGGCGAGGGTCTCTCCCCATCTTCTGACTCGCTTCGAGATGGTGGCGGGGACCTTGTCC
>CAVKPZ010000126.1:0-4205 GCA_963658395.1 Lachnospiraceae bacterium
CTGGAAGAAAACAAAAAATAAGCAGCTTTTGCGATATTTCGCCGACTTGAAAAAGTCGGCTTTTTCAGTGGATTTGCAGAACTTTTGCGGCCTTTTTACCAAATTTTCTTGATAAAGGTCCTTGCAGCTTTTTTCCAACTATCGTCCAGGCTCACCTTCTCAGAAACGGGGATGCTGATTTGAATGGGCAATTTCCTTTTGCCTTTCCAATAGGAAAGGAAAGAAGACAGGATTTTGGCTTGGTCTGCGGTATCGTTGAAACGGAAGGAGAAGAGAACAAGGCGGTGGGAGTCTAATTCCTCAATGACAAAGGAAGCTACTTCTGAAGCGTCTTTATTCTTGACGCGCATTGTGTCCCCTTCTTGTGTGAAATAAAGGTCAGGGCAATCTTCTAAGGTTTCTCTTTTTTTGCTCACGGGAAGATTTGGAAGAGTGCCACCATAGCAAGTGGCCTTCAAAAAAGCGTCTTTCTCTTTCTTGCCTAGGGGGCATTCCCTCGCTTTGCCGTTAGCTTCAATCCCGATTTCGCCCTCCCCCTCTTTCATGTTTTTCTCAGAAAAGGAAAATAGCGGGCGAATGAAGAAGAGCCCATTCGCCGCAGGGGAATAAGGGGAATAGGCTTTTACCTTCCCTTGACGGAGCAAATTATCCTGGTAATAGAAGTAGAAGTCCTCAAAAGAGGTGGGGAGAGCAATCAAAGAGCAGCCATGAGTTTCCGCTTCGTTGGCGTAGGCGAGTCTTTTTAGTTTCGCCACGTAGGACTCATAGCTTTTAGAAGCGAGCTTTCTCGCGAGCTTTTCTTGCTCCACCTCAAGATGAGTCAAAACGGGATAGCCCGAGATAGGCACGTCGCTACTTTCAAAAGAAAAGCAAAAGGGAAGAATGTCGAAGTCTTTCTTCGCGTACATGGAATAACGTTTCAAGCATTCGTAAAGAAAGAGAGAGTGATCACTTTTAGATAAGGGCAGCAGGATCCTTTGGCCTTTTGGGATCAAGAAAAAAACATCATCGTTCTTTTTAATGCAGGAGAGTGCCGCGCGCGTTTCTTTCATAGCCAAAGCAAGTATAATCCCATTCGGTATGAAAGACGGAATTCTTTTGCTCGACAAAGAAGAGGGGATGACTTCACGAAAAGCGGACAATCTCATCGCGAAGAAATTCTCGAACAAGAAAGTCGGTCACTTAGGGACGCTCGATCCTTTCGCGACCGGGCTACTTCTAATTGCGGTAGGGAAAGCAACGAAATTCCTCCCTTATCTAGATTCCTCTTATAAGTCTTACGTTGCCAAACTGATTTTGGGCGAAAAGACCGACACAGGTGATTTGACGGGCGACATCATCGAAAAGAAGGAAATCCCGAACATTGACAAGGCGTTGATTGAAGAAACTTTTGCGGGGTTTTTAGGGGTTTCTTATCAACTTCCTCCAATGACTTCCGCGATTAAAATCGATGGGTTGCCCCTTTATAAGCTTGCCCATAAAGGTGAGAGCAGAGAAAGGGAGAGACGCCGCATTGAAATAAAGGAGCTCTCCTGCTTGGAGATGAACGAGGGGTATCTTGTTTTTAGAGCTACGGTCAGCAGCGGAACCTACATCCGCACCCTTGGGGAGGATATCGCCGAGAAACTTGGAACCGTCGGCTATTTAAAAAGCCTTAGGCGAGTGGGAATCGGCTCAATTGATGTTGCAAAGGCAAAGAAGCTGGATGAGCTTACCGAAGGCGATTTTCTCTCGCCTTCTCCTTTCGTGAATCTAGAGAGAATCTCTTTAGATGGGAAGCAAATTCTAGACGTGAAAAACGGCAAGAAAATGTTTCTTCCGCAAGCGATTGGCGATGAGATCGTCCTTATGGACAAGGAAGAGGCCGTCGCTGTTTATGCGCGAGAGCAGGGACGTCTTTTCGCGAGCAAACGAGGCTTGTTTTGATGGATAAGATTGTTCTTTCTTTGGATAAAATGCCCAGAAGGGGAGAAGGCTTGACGCTTGCGTTAGGCAATTTCGACGGCTTTCATCTAGGCCATCAAAGCCTTGCTAACGAGGCAGTGCTCAACGCGGTTGGAAGTTCCGCGATACTTTTCTTCACAAAACCCTACAGGGAAGGTGCGGTCTTAAGCGATCTCGAGGACAAAATCCGCTTTTCTTATCCTTTTGGTTTGGACTACGCCTACTGTTTAGATAACGACCCTTCCTTCTACGAATTAGGCCCTTCTTCCTTCATGGACATGTTGGAAGAGCTAGGGACAAAGAAGGTCATTTGCGGGCCTGATTTCCGCTTCGGAAAGGAAAAGAAAGGGGACGTGGATGCTTTAAAGCAAAGATTCATGGTCGATGTCGTTCCTTTTCTAAAAGACGCAAAAGGCGAAAAAATCTCCTCCCACCATATTAAAGAGCTGATTCGAGAAGGGAATATTGAAGAAGCCCGCAAAGACTTAGGAAGACCGTATGAAACAAAAGGGACTGTCGTGCATGGTTTGGAAAACGGCCGGAGAATCGGCTTCCCAACGCTTAATCTAAAACCGTCTGCTAACTATGTTCTTCCTAAGCGGGGGGTTTACGCTGGCTTTGTCTATTTAAGCGGCATCCCTTATAAAGCCATGATCAACGTTGGGAACAATCCGACGATTGGAAGTAGGGAAGCCCCGATTGAGGAAGCTCATCTATTCGATTTTAACGGGGACGCATACGGGAAAAGGGCTTATTTCCAATATATATCCTATCTAAGGGAAGAGAGAAAATTCCCTTCCTTAGAGGAACTGAAAAGTCAATTGGGTAACGATAAAGAGTTCGCTATCAGACTTTTGGAAGGCAAGTAGGAAAAAGCAAGCCATCCATGTGGGCGGCTTGCTTTGCATTAGTAATTGAGTTCGGCGGAGAGCTCGGTTCCTGCGTCTTTCTTCTTGGCGTCGAATTTTTTGCGATCCGGCGTGGACAGGATTCTCTTTCTCATGCGTATTGCGTCGGGAGTGACCTCGACGAGCTCATCGGAATTGATGTAATCAAGGCAGGCTTCTAAGGTCATCTTCCGAGGGCTCTTAAGAACGACGGTCTGGTCTTTGTTCGAGGAGCGGACGTTGGTTTGGGGCTTGGCCGCGGTGACGTTGACGGCAAGGTCAACGGGATAGCGGTGCTCGCCAACGATCATGCCCTCGTAGCAAGTGGTGCCAGGAAGGATGAACATCGTTCCGTGGTCTTCGACTTTCTCAATGGAATAGGGGGTTGCTGGGCCTTTATCCACGGAGACTAGGACGCCGATGGTGCGTTCGCCGACAACGTGGTTATACACGGGACGGTATTCTTTGAAAGTATGGTTAATGATGCCGTATCCCTTCGTAAGGGTCAGGAAATTGCTCACAAAGCCGAGCAATCCGCGGGAAGGAATTACATAGGTAAGGCGCGTTTCTCCGTTATTGCTGTTCATGTCGATCATCTGGGCTCCCCTTTGGCCAAGGGTGTCCATGATGTCGCCAACGTATTCATCTGGAACGTCGATTTGAAGATCCTCGTAAGGCTCGCATTTGATCCCGCCGGTCTCCTTCAAAATAACGCGGGGCTTGCTGACCTCGAGTTCATAACCTTCGCGTCTCATGGTTTCGATGAGGACGGATAGGTGAAGTTCGCCACGGCCGGAGACAATCCAAGTCTCACTATTGGGGATACGACGATACCTAAGGGAGACGTCGCGCTGAATCTCCTGGTAAAGCCGGTCTTCAATCACTCGGGCGGTAACAAACTTCCCGGACTGCCCGCGAAGAGGCGAACTGTTCGTTCCAAATTCCATTTGAAGGGTAGGCTCATCAACGCGAAGACGGGGAAGAGCATCCAAATGGCCGGGGGTGACAACGGTTTCACCAACATTGAGATCGGGGTAGCCGGCAATCGCGCAAATATCACCGCAATCCACGTGCGGAACCTCAATTCTGCGAAGGCCTTGGAAGGTGAAGAGCTTCATGATCTTGAAGTCTTTGGTAGTTCCGTCAAGCTTCATGTCGGTGACGGTGTCGCCCAAAGAAAGGGAGCCAGAGCGAATGGTGCCCACGCCGATACGGCCGACAAATTCGTTGTAGTCGAGCAGGGCGGGCTGGAACTGAAGGGCCCCATTGGGATTGCATTTCGGCTCAGGGATTTCCTTGAGAATAGTATCGAATACGGGATCCATGCCGTCCTTTTGGGTGGAGGGGTCTGGGTCGTAAGAGGAGGTCATATTG
>CAVKPZ010000127.1:0-4132 GCA_963658395.1 Lachnospiraceae bacterium
CTCTATCTCATCTCAAAAAGACAGAAAACCGCCGCATATCCCCGCTGGATTGAAGAATTCCTTCAGTCATTAAGCAAAGAAGAGGTCCTAAGAGAAGGTATCTCTGAGCTCATTCAAAGTATGAATTATTCTAGGGGCCACATCTGCCGAGAGTTCAAAAAATACGTAGGCAAAACAATGATCGAGTGCCTGAATGAAGCGCGCATCGCCTATAGCACGATTTTGCTTTCCGATTCTTCTTTGTCCATCTCAGAAGTCGCATCCAGGCTAAATTTCTCTTCTCAAGGGGCATACACAAACTCTTTCAAGAAAATCCACGGCGTTTCCCCTAAGCAATGGAGGAAAATTCATCTCTGAAATCTAAAATTATCTCATCCTCTGTTTCTAAGGAAACGTCAGTCAGCTTGCAAGCGATCCCCTCTGCATATTCCAAAGGAACCGCGACATATACTTTTTCATTTTGATAAAGGGGGTGAATGCGAACCTCGACTTCTCTAGGGAAATCATAGTTTTTAAGGCCGATTTCAAATGGCTTCCCGTAGTAGAAGTGGTCGTTTTCCTTTTTGCCATCGATATATAAATCAAGCGAATCCCCGAAAAAGGAAAGGGACATGTATACGTTTTTGTGGTTTCTGAAATCCGGCAGGCTAATGAGATACTTTCGACATTCGTCAATTGACTCAGTTTCTCTTATCTTGCAAGAAACCACATAGCTTGGTCTTGAATATTCATAAACAAACCAGTCGCTTTCTTTGCCTTTGGCAATAAGCCCATGAGGAAGAGAAGGGAGCCCTGGGTATGACTTTATGCGTAAAGACCCAGTTGAATTAATGTGGAATGTTTCGCCATCTTGATAGATTTCCTTATCGCAGATAAAAGCATATTCTTTATCCTTGATTTTGAATTTATAGCAATTCAAGGCCTCTTCCCTGCTGAGGGTCAGATATTTCGAATCGTGGGTATCCCGAATAATCTCCGAATTCTCAAACTCCGAATAGAACAAAAAAGTGTCATCGTTCAGCTTCATGAAGGGGGAAGCCGATGAGAAGCGGACAAGGTCCTTTCCGATTCTAAGATTCAAAGGCAAGGCAAAGAAGGAGCCGGAACGAACCATCTTATCTTTGAAAGCAGGCGTTTCAAATCCAATGGTGTATTCAGAAAGCCAACGAGGCTTCATTTCATAATGCCGGACGAAGTTGTTAATGAAAAGAAAACCGCTTCCGCCTTTTCCTCTAAAGCAATAACGAGGTGATGCGTAGTCCGTTGACGAGGTCGCATTATTTTCAGGAAAAACAACGCAATTCCCTAATAAATCCGAAGCGAATTCGGAGGCAAAAGTATTCACAAGTTTAAATTCTTTCGCTGATGCGCGGACTTTTCCATATTGCGAAATCGGAGCTTGAAAGTCGTAATCTCTTTCCGGCAAATCGCATGCAAAACCCGCGTCAATGTTCCCTTCCCGACGATATTCTTGCATTGAAGTCAGTTTGCCAGTTGGTTGAATGCCTCCATGGAAGACATAATACCCAAGGGCGTCGACCCCACTTCCAAGGCGACAAAAAGCAAGACAAGCGTTGTCCTTTTCACGCATGATTGGACGTCGTGCATGAGTCATTTGGATTCCCCCGCCAAGTTCCACGGTGGCATAAGGAAATTTGCTAAGCGAAGAGGCCAAATCAAAGTCCTTCTTCCCTGTGTCGCTTCCAATATTTTGATCATTGGGGTTTTTAGAGAACAAGTATCCGTCCGCGGGAGGAAGTTCCTCGTCCGTGAATTCCCAAGGAGCTTCGCAGTACGCCCCCCAAACGGGAACGGCTTTTCCAATTGCAGCCTCTCCCCAGCCAGTCGCCATATAAATGGGGACATCGAATCCGATGTCCTTCAGCATCTCAATCAGCTTATTGATGTGAACGTCACCGAAATCTTCGCCCTGCTTCCCCCATTGACTATATTCGTTTTCAACTTGAATAAAACATACAGGCCCCCCGTCTTTTTCAATATAGCCATGACATTCATGGTAAAGGGCTTCAAAATATCGCTTCACATAAGCGAGGTAAACGGGATCATTCTTTCTTAGGCCGCAGCCTTTGGTGTAAAGCCAATCGGGAAAGCCACCATTCCTGCTCTCCGCATGAACCCAAGGGCCAATACGAAGGCAGACAAGCAAACCGTTTTGCTTCGCTGTCTCAAGGAAACGGCGGATGTCTTTGTTTCCCTTGAAATCGAATTCGCCTTCAATTTCCTCATGATGAATCCAAAAGGAATAGGTTGAGATGGCGTTGATCCCAAGGGCTCTCATCTTCTTCATGTCCTCGCCCCAAGAAGAAGCGAAAGTGCGGGAATACTGATATTCCCCCATCACTGGGAAGAAAGGCTTGTCATTATGAAAGAAAACCTTATTCCTGATTTCCATCGTCAATCTTGATTAACTTATAGCCATCAAGCAATTCGATATGGGTTTTGCGGTCTTTTCTGTCGAAAATTAATTTGCCTTCTTCTAAGGGGATCTCAACGTGGCAATCGATATCGACGCAGGGATAGGAAAAATAAATCTCATTTCCCTCGAAACCTTTATAGCCAGTCATGTAATCTGTGAGGAGATTCGCGACGAAAGAAGCAAACCCATGGTTCAAGGAACATCCGCTAGGCCAATCCATTTCCCAAAGTGAGCCAGTCAAAGTGGCCATCTTGGAGAAGTAGGCAATGCACTCCTCATTCAGTCTACCTTTGTCCCCGTTGCTAGAAAGCATCATGAGACGAAGGAAATTGCCGATGAAGGCATTGGATTTATAAACATAAGGATAAACTTTCTTGTCGTCGCGCTTCGCGCCGAAATCGTTCACGAGGGTCTCATAGAGTTTTTTATCTTCTTTCCGGTTAGCCACGCCAGTGAAGAAAGCGTAATACTGACAAGCCTCGCTCATGTTGTTCGTAGGAACGAGCTTTCCTTCTTTCCGTATCGCGTTATCCACAAAGAATTTTCCGGTAAAGGAAAGGGAATGGATCGTTTCGGAAAGAGTTTTTCCTTTGGAGGCCCAACCAGCATTACCATATGCCTCCCCCGCTTCTTTTAAAGCGTAGGCATACATCATGTTCGAGGGGAAATTGACCCCTTCCAAGAATTCTTTGTCGTTGGCTTTGCTCCATTCGATGAAGACCCAATTCTCAAGATTCTCCAATAGGCCAAATTCATTTTCAAAAGGCTTGAAGTAATCAAAAACGCCTTTAACCAAATCTAGATAAGGCGCGATGTCTCCGCCCCTTCTCTTCAAATCAGCAACCTCAATAATCAGGAATAAGGCCCAATTCGGGATAAAGGAACCATCATAACTATCCGCGGGATAGCACATTGGAACCATTCCTTTGGGGATCGGGGATTTGAAACGCAAATAGTTATCCAGGAAAGCCTGTTCGACTTTGTTCTTGCCCGTGAAGAGTTTTTCAGCTTTCGCGGTAAAATAAGAGTCGCAAAGCCAACCGGCCCTTTCCCTAGATGGGCAATCCGTGAAAAGGTCGACCGCGTTGCTGACGAAATTGTTCTTGGCCGCTTTGACGATGCGGTTAATCTCCTCGTCGCTAGAAACGAAAACAAAAGGCTCCGCGTCGGGGTTCTCATAGCCGCGCAGGATGACATTAGGTGAGCATATGGTCCCTTTTTTCACAACGACTCGGAAATATTTGCCACTATAAGGCTCATAACTGAAGTAATTGAACTTGCCTTTTGGTAAACGATAAACCAAGGCGTTCAGGCATCCAATGCGGGCCAGGGTCAGCTCTATTACATCCTTCTCTCCAAATCCAAGATCAATCTCATCGAAGAAAATATAGACTTCAGCTTCTTCTTCTACGACGCAGGAGAATCCGATGAAGCCAGTTCTTGCTTCGTTCAAAGCGAAGGTCACGAACTCCCCTTCTTTGAAGCCACCCGCGATGTCTTTCTTTTCATAACTAAGAGACAAGCCATAACGATAAGGATCCACCTCAAGCTCTTCGTCGGGGAAAAACTCAAACCTCTTATTCTGAAGCCAAGGATTGGCCTCGATCTCTTTATCCTCGTAATGCGCAAAGCCAGTTTCAACTAGTTTAGAAGCATAGACACCATAACGAGGATAAGAAACCAACCGAGGCAAAA
>CAVKPZ010000128.1:0-4040 GCA_963658395.1 Lachnospiraceae bacterium
CGGCCATCCTGATGAATCCGAAGGTGTGGGAGGCCACCGGCCACGTCTCGACCTTCAATGATCCGATGGTCGACTGCAAAGCCTGCAAGGCGCGCCACCGCGCGGACGAGCTCATCAAGCACGAATATCCCGACGTCGACGTCGACGCGATGAATTTCGAGCAGATGGATGAGTTCATGAAGACCCACAAGATGACTTGCCCGGTCTGCGGAAAGAGCGATTTCACCCCGATCCGGAAATTCAATATGATGTTCAAGACCCACATCGGCGTCACCGAGGACGCCTCTAGCGCCGTCTATCTCCGCCCAGAGACCGCTCAGGGCGTGTTCGTGAACTTCAAAAACGTGCAGAGGACCTGCCGCAAGAAGATTCCTTTCGGCGTCTGCAACGCGGGGAAGAGCTTCCGCAACGAGATCACGCCGGGGAATTTCACTTTCCGAACCCGCGAATTCGAGCAGCTTGAGATGGAATTCTTCTGCAAGCCCGGCACCGATTTGGACTGGTTTGCCTATTGGAAGGACTATTGCCGCAGATTCATCGACTCCCTCGGCGTGCAAGACAGCAACCTTCGCTATCGCGACCATGAGCCTGCGGAACTTGCCTTCTATTCCAAAGCAACCACCGATGTCGAATATGATTTCCCGAGCATCGGCTGGGGCGAAATCCTTGGCGTGGCGGACAGAACCGACTATGACCTCAAGCGCCACATGGATTATTCCCACGAGGATATGAGCTACCTCGACCCCGAGACCAACGAGAAATACGTCCCTTACACGATTGAGCCCTCGATGGGTCTGGACCGCCTCTTCCTCATGGTTGCGGTGGACTCCTATGACGAAGAGGAACTTGAAGGAGGGGACAAACGCATCGTGATGCACCTTTCCCCAGCCCTGGCCCCCTATAAAGTCGCCGTGCTTCCTCTTTCCAAGAAACTCAACGACTCCGCGAAAAGCCTTGAGCAAGAGCTTGCCAAGCATTTCAGCGTCACTTACGACGAGACTGGCTCGATCGGCAAGAGGTACCGCAGGCAAGACGCGGTTGGAACTCCCTACTGCGTGACCGTTGACTTCGACACTGAAAACGATGGAAGCGTCACCGTGCGCGACCGCGACTCTATGGAGCAGGTCCGGGTTAAAACCAGCGACCTGGTCGCCTACATCCAAGAGAAGATCTTCTATTGATTGAAGTAGATTAATAGTAGAAAAATAGTAGAACTATATACTTTGTATATAAATCAGCAAGAAAGGAGGGAATATGTACGATAGAGATCTAATCGAAAGCGTGCTTAAGCACGCCGACATCATCAACGTCATTTCCTCCTACATCAACGTCATTCACAAAGGGAAGAATGCCCTCGCGATCTGCCCCTTCCACAACGACACGAACCCCTCGCTCAACATCTCCGTCGAGAAGCAAATCTACAAATGCTTCTCCTGTGGGGAGGGCGGCAACGCCATCTCCTTTGTAAGAAACTACGAACACGTGAGCTTCGATGAGGCGGTTAGGAAAGTCGCCGAGCTTAGCAACTACGACGATCCGCGGCTCCAATCCCAAAAAAGCGTTGCCTTCCTCGACCCTGAGAAAGAGCCTCTTTACAAGGCCATGGAGGATCTCAATTCCTTCTACCAGTACGCGCTGACAACGCGCGAGGGTGAGCGTGCCCGCGACTACCTTAAACAAAGGAACATCCCGCAGGAGCAGATCGAGCGCTTCCAAATCGGCTATGCGCCTTTAAACGGGAAAGCGACGGTCGCTTATCTCCAGGGGAAAAAGCATTCCCTGAAGACCATCGAGGACATCGGCGTCGCCTTCGCTCAGCTCGAAGGGACTTCCGACCGCAATGCGGGCAGGCTCATCTTCCCCTTGTTCGACCCTTCGGGGAGAGTGGTGGGCTTCTCGGCGAGAAGGCTTCAAGACGACGGCACCTCCAAATACATGAACTCCCCGGAGACGAAGATCTTCCACAAGGGGGAGACGCTCTACAATTACCATAATGCCGCGAAAAACGCGCGCCATGATGGCTACATCTACCTTCTCGAGGGGCTCATGGACGTGATGGCCCTGAATCGATGCGGGCTAACTGCGGTCGCCCTCTGTGGAACCGCGCTCACCAAGGAGCAAATCGACTTGCTGAGGAGGCTTCACGCCGAGGTGAGGGTGTGCCTAGACGGCGACGCCCCGGGGCAGATCGGGATGATGAAGATCCTCTCTTCCCTCCAAAAGGAACGAATCCCCTTCCGCATGGTCTCCAATCCCGGGGATCTGAGGGACCCAGACGACATCTTGCAGGAAAGCGGGGAAGACGCCCTGAAGGAGGCGATGGGCCATCTCGTCGATCCAAGCGACTTCGCCCTCAACTTCTACCTGAACACCAAAAAACTCGACACCATCGAAGATAGAGAGAAAGTCCTTCGCAAGTTCCTCCCTTACTGCGCTTCTCTGCCCCCTGGCATCCAGAAGGAAAACTACCTGGCGAAGCTCAGCAAAGCCACCTCCTTCGAGGCTGAGGCGATACGCGCCTTGCTCTCGAAGGTCAAAAAGGGAGACGAGCGGAAGGAGGACCCTTCCCGCGCTCCGCAAGAGGCGACTCGCTTCCATCGCGATCAAGGCGAAGAGGAGGCGGGCAACAAGAGGCTCTACCGGGCCGAGAGGACGATCCTCTATTACATGCTCCGCGAAAGCGAGGCGATCTCCTTCTTCGAGGAGAATCTAGGCGACTTCTATTACCCGGGGAACAACGACCTCGCCAATTACATCCTCGATTACGCCTCCAGCCACGAAGGCAAGGTGGAGCCCAGCCAATTGCTGGGCGCCATCCAAAGCGTCGGAGGGAAAGAGGCGGAAGAGCTCGAAAATTCCCTCAACCTTCTTTACGAGGATCAAGCCAAGCCCCCTTGCTCGATGAAAACCCTCGAGCGATGCAGGAGCATCATCGAGGAGGAGAAAAAAGAGCTGCGGATGCAGAAAAAGGCGGAGGAGACCTTCGCCACCCCAGACAAAAAGGCTCAAGCTCAGTTCGTCGCTGACTTCGCAAAGCAGCGATACAAAGACTGGCAAAGCCGCAAGCAAACCAAGAAATAGCCAATACCAACAGCAAATAAGGAGAGAGTTATGGCAGCAAAAACCAAGAAAACCGCGAAGAAAGAGACCATCGAAGAGGAAGAGACCATCGACGAGGTCATCATCGAAGACGATGAGGAAGAGGAGGAAGAAATCGTTGGCCTCGAGGCCATAAAGAAGCGCTTCCTCAAGAAAGGCAAAGAGGAAGGCTCGATCGATTCCGGCGAGCTCATGGACGCCACGAGCCATCTCGAGCTCAGCGATGAGGACCTCGAGTCCCTCATGAGCTTCTTCAAGGAGAACAACGTCGAGATTGAGGCCATCGAAGAGGAGAAGGAAGAGGACGGAGACGGCGAAGAGCCCGATCTTTCTGACCTCGCCGCCGCCGAAGATGACATGGAGAAAGAGGAGGAAGAGGAAGCCGAGACGAACAGCGAAGAGAACAACAGCGACAAGGAAGAACTCGACGCCATCAACGAATTTGCCCATGCGACCATCGGCGAAGTCAAGGTCAACGACTCCGTCAAGATGTACCTCAAAGAGATCGGCAAGGTCAATCTTTTGACTGCTCAGCAAGAGACCGAACTCGCCAAGCGCATCGTCAAAGGAAACGAGGCCAAGGCGGCCTTAGACAAGCTTTACGAGGAATACGTGAAGGGAGGAGGAGATTTAAGCAGGGACCGCTGGTATCGCAGAATCGATGCCTATGGCGACTCCCCAGAGTCCAAATGCAAGTACGACCAGGAGGACGGCATCGGCCACGGCATCGACGGCAGGCAAGGGGCAAAAGACCAGCTCATCACCGCGAACCTCCGCCTTGTCATCTCCATCGCCAAGCACTATGTCGGCAGGGGCATGCATTTCCTTGACCTAATCCAGGAGGGCAACATGGGCCTCATGAAAGCCGTCGAGAAATTCGACTACACCAAAGGATTCAAGTTCTCCACCTACGCCACCTGGTGGATCCGCCAGGCCATCAC
>CAVKPZ010000129.1:0-3964 GCA_963658395.1 Lachnospiraceae bacterium
CATCTTCGCATCGTCGATTCTGAACTTTATGACAAGTCCGTCAAGGAATTCGTCGATTCCCTGCGCTAAAAACCAGATTTCCGTAAATACGTATTTGTAAAGAAAAACTTTTGAGCATTTATCTTGAAAATATCTTGCTTTGAGAGTAAGAACTTTCGTTAGTTCCTATGAAAATTACCGAGGAAGAGAAAAAGTTCTTATCCGTTAACCCAGAGCTCTTTTCTCATTTGCCCGTAGCCTTCGCTTTGATGGAGGTAGAAAAGGAAAACGGGCTCGTCAAAAGCGTTACCTATGCCTATGTGAACGAGCGCTTTTGCGACCTTTCAATGCGGGGAGAAAAAGAGTTCCTTGGCAGGGACATAAGTGAGGTCCATAACCAAAGAGCAAAAGAGGCATGGTTGAGTTACATCGCGCAAATCGAAACCAGAAAAGAAGCGATCAAAGGTTCGTGCTTCTATGCCCCTTTGGGCGGGGACGTAAATTACATCATATCGCCCACGCATAATCCGAATTACTTCGCCGTAATGTATATAAACGCGGACATCAAAGAAGAAGAATTTCAAACGTTGAGGCAAGAGAAGCTCATCAATGAAGCAAAACTCGACCTCGCCAAAAAAATATCTTCTAACGCAATGGATAGCGAATCGATTCCCTCTTTATTGCAAGACATCGCGAAGAAGATAAACGCCAAACGCGTCTATTTCGTTAAGCTAGGAAAAGAGAAGAAGATAATCGCCCAATACAAAGACAGTAAAGACCTGCCCGATGCCATACCCCCGACAGATGAGGCTATGGCCTCGCTTGTTCTCCAAGTTGAAAAGACAGGTGAGCCTCTCATTTTGACGAAGGAGAAAGCGGAAGAAGGAGACTTTTCGAGTTCATTCCTTGCCTTGGGGGTTAAAACCCACATGGCTTTTCCCTTTTTAATTGAAGGAAATCCCGTTGCATGTTTATGCGCTGACGATTATCCAATAGAAAAAGAGGCAACCGCGAAGAAGCTCCTGCAGAACTCCTGTTTTTTCATGTTTTTCAAATGGTCGAACAGCATTTTGCTCAAGAAGCTTCGTTACCAGGCGAGAAGAGACCAGCTAACCGGTTTGCTTAACCGCTATGGTTATGAAGAGGCCGCGCAAAAGTATGTGGAGGCAAATCCGAAGAAACCTTGCGTATTAGGGCTCATTGACATAGACGACTTTAAGACGGTCAACGATCTATACGGGCATCGAGCGGGCGACGCGGCTTTGCGATACCTTTCTGAGCGCATCACTGCATTCTTCGGGGACGAGGCAATCATCGGAAGATTTGGAGGGGACGAAATCTCCATCTTGCTTCCTAAACAAGACTGCTCAAAAGCCAAAGATATTTTCGCCGAATTCGCATCTTCCAAACATTATTTCGATAATGGCACGCAGAAGATTTCCATATCATTCTCGGTGGGATACGCTGAATATCCGGCCCACGCAAAAGATTTATCCTCTTTGCTCCTTTGTGCGGACGAGGCCTGCTATGCTGCGAAGCTATCGGGCAAAGGCCAAAGCCTAGCATATCAAAAAAGCTACGACAATTTGGATAAAACAACGCTTGGATTTAATTACCATTCCATCGCTGACAATCTGCCGGTTCCGTTTTTCCTTTTTGGAGACAGAGGGGAAATCTATTATGCGAACTCCCTCTGCTTACGTTTGTTAGGATATGACAACCTTCTTGCCCTTGCTTCGAAAAACAAGAGAGGCGTCTATTCGTTATTCAAAGAACAAGATGCGTTGTATGACTTCTTAAAAAATCGCTCAAAAAAGGAAAAGTCCATCTCTTTGACCTTAAGTTCAGGCAAAGAGGTAGATCTTATTTTTTCTACGGATCACGATTTGCCTTCATCCATCCATTACGGGGTCTTGTTAGAAAAATAGCCAATCGATGAACGAGAACCTTGTCAAAGTCATATCTCTTGTCGCAATCCTTTTGGTTTCTTGTTTCGCCTGCCGTCTTTATTACACCGAGAAAAGCAGAGGGGAAGGCAGGCGAAAGAGCGTTTCTTTGATTGCCAAGGCGGGCGTATTTGGAGGGCTGTCCGCTCTTTTGTATGCCATCCCGATTTTCACCATAAGGCTCCCGTTCTTCCCCGAATTTCTCACTCTTCATTTCGATGAAGTCCCAATTTTGATCGTCGGGTTGGCGGAGGGCCCTTGGTGCGCGTTTCTCACATTGCTTTGCAAAACCCTCATAAAGCTTCCCTTCACTACCACGGCAACAGTCGGAGAATGGGCAGATTTAGCCCTTTCTTTGTTTTTCGTTCTGCCGGTTTGTTTTATTTACAGAAGAAAAAAGAGTTGGAAAGGCCTCCTTGGCGGGCTTCTTATTTCGACGCCGCTGCAGTTAATGGCGGCAATCCTTCTAAACGTCTACGCTCTTGTTCCCTTTTATTCTTCTCTATACGGGATCTCTTTGGAATCGTTGCTGGCGGTGTGCCAAGCAGCCAATCCCGCCATAGAGAATCTGGAATGGGGCTATGCCTTTTTTGCCGTCTTGCCCTTCAATGCGATGAAAGACGCGATTGTCATTGCCTTGTCTCTGCTTTTGTACAAAAGCCTAAGAACGTTTCTAGAAAAGCATTAACGTATTAGTTTATAGATGCCGTCGATCATCATGATGATACCGGTGACAAAAATACCGTATCCCAGAATGCTTTCGGGGGCAAAAAGCAAGAACATCCCGATCAACGTATAAAGGGTAACTTCGATAAAATTCACGATTCGTCGGTAAATTTTCACACCTTCCGTTTGGCGCAGCGAGATACCAATGATGACGGCTAAAAACAAGAAGAGCATTCCTCCCGCCCAAGTGAATAGACTATTGATGACGTTAAAACCCAAAACCGCCAAGCCAGCATAAGCGAGACTCGCCATAACAACTATGGCGATTCGCAACTGGTATAACCGCCAGTCGCCTTTTGACTTAGCAAGGTAATAGATTGCAACAACCCAGGTCAAAACGAGTAAGGCAGACACTATGGCGACAACGATCCAAGGCAGAGAATCTGGCATTAAGGCCAATAGCAGGCCGATTGTAATCAAAGCGATTGCCTGAGAAAGGTTAGAAATAAGAAACTCAGGGAAGCTCTTCAGGTGGATAACTTCGCGGAAGGAGGCCCCAAAAAACGCCGCAAAACCAAGTTTGGCGACGGTTTTGCGCTCGTTTCTACTAGCGCCGACATAAGAAAGAACGAGTCGATCCATAGTCCTTGTGGGGTTCTTTCCTAAATCCCAAACGGTCTTTTCGCCATGTTTTGTCATCGCTTCAAAAATATCGTTCACGAACTGCTTTCTTTCTTCCAAAGTCACGTCGATCAACCAATCACGCACCATTTTGTTGACCCACTCGCATTCCGGGGAATAACCTTTTTTCTCCAGGAAGGAGCCCCCGTCGATTCTCCAAGCGAGGAAGGCGTGCTGCAGAATCCCTAGCGCGTCGCTTTGGATAATGTGCGTATGTTTAAAACCCATGGGGAAAAACTGACCAACGACATCGTAAGCAGGAACGACAAAAGTTGTTTTGTCGTCAAAAGGCGAAATATCCACTTTTCCAAAGACCTCAGGGCAAAGGCCAGGGGAATCTAGAAGATAAAGATGCTTAAGTAGAGGCAGCTCCTTTTTGCTTAAGGCGATGGCTCCGCACAAAGCGAGGTTCCCGCCTTTTGAGTGCCCGCACAGGAAGAATGGCTTTCCTTCTTCGGCCTGCCTAATGGTGTACTCACCAGCTTTCTTCTGAGCGCTCGCCTTCATAAAGGAAAGCTGGGCGTTTTCTTTCCAGCCAACGATTGTTTCATCCGTCCCGCGGAAGCCAAGAGCAATCTCGCCATTAGGAAAAGTGAAAGTCATCGCCCCAAACTGAATCGTGTCTTTTTCATCCGTGTTATCTTCATAACGAGAAAGGACCAAAGAAGAAAAACGCTTGCTTTTGATGATCG
>CAVKPZ010000130.1:0-3842 GCA_963658395.1 Lachnospiraceae bacterium
TGAGCGAGAAGACAATCAAAAAAGCGCAGTAGGTTACAACGTTCTACGACTTCTCGTTGGCGGCAACTGTAAAAAACCGGATTATCATCACCGAATATCAAAATTCCATAGTCAAAGTGTACTAACATGGCCTGAAAATTTACCAGCCACCGGACTTCATCCGCCAACCATCCAAGTAGACCAATCGAATAAAGGGGCACATGTGCTAAACTTCTCCCTATCCATTACCCAAGGAGTTCGTTTCCATTATGGTTAATTACAAAAGCCTCTTCCTTCAGCAATCCTGCAGCGACAACTACGACACCTTTATGAGATCTCTTCATAATGACAGTCCCGTTTGGGATTACGTTGTCTTAACGGCTTCCAATGAACGCCAGGCGCTTTCCTACCAATTGCAGATTGATGCCCGTCTAAAAGATAATCTGCTGCCTGTTAAAACGCATTATCTGGTGATCCCCGATCGAAATAGCAAACGCATCGGTTCTGGCGGAGCCACCCTACAGGTCATTAGAAAAATCGCTTTATTAGAAGGAAACGAGGACTTCTCCAAACTAAAGATTCTATGCATTCATTCGGGAGGGGATTCCAAACGTGTTCCCCAGTATTCAGCGATTGGGAAGATATTTTCCCCTGTGCCCCATGCCTTGCCAAGCGGAAAGCCAAGCACTTTGTTTGACGAATTATTAATCGGGGTTTCAGGCATCCCTAGCAGAATCGGCCAAGGAGGAATGCTCGTCCTATCCGGGGACGTACTATTGTTGTTAAATCCCCTGCAGCTAGATTTTGGAGGCGAGGGCGCTTACGCGCTCTCGGTCAAAACGAGTGCAACGCAGGGGCAAAACCACGGGGTGTTCTTGGGAAATAAAAAGGGATCGGTCCAAAAGTGCTTGCAGAAAAAGAAAGTCTCCGAATTAGAGGCATCAGGCGCGATTGATCGCCTAGGAAGGGTCGATATCGATACCGGAGCAGTCCTATTAAGCAGCGAGATCGTGAATGCTTTATATTCCTTAGTGAACACCGATAGAAAATTAGATTCCCTAGCGGACGACCGCACTAGATTATCTTTCTACGTTGACTTCCTTTATCCCTTTTCCACGGAGGCAAGCCTAGAAGGCTTCCTCCTTGAGAAGGGCGAAGGGGACTTCACTTCAGAATTAATAAGCGCTAGAAAAATACTTTGGGACGCCTTATCTCCTTATCGAATGAGGCTAGTTCATTTCTCCCCAGCCGCCTTCATCCATTTCGGGACGAGCAAGGAACTTTTAAAGCTCTTCAATGAAAGCGCGAAGGACTATGCCTGCCTCGGCTGGGGAGAAGAGACCAGAAGCAGTCGCAAAGGCGAAGGATACGCCTGTTATAACAGCAGGATAAGCCCCAAGGCCAAAATAGGCAAAGGATGCTATATCGAAGATTCCGAGATTGGGGATAGCGTCACGATCGGAGATGGCTGCATCGTCTCAGGATTGACACTTTCTAACTGCGTTGTTCCTAGCGGTGTTGTCTTGCATGGCTTGCCTTTAGAAAGCGGAAGTTATGTCTGTAGGATGTATTCGGTAAACGATAATCCAAAACTCCCTATATGGCTAGGCAAATCCATTCAAGAACCTCTTTGGGAAACGAAGCTATTCCCGGTGAGGGACAATATGGTAGAAGCGGTATCCGCTACGTTAAAGATGGAAAGAAGCGGGGAACTTTTGTCTCTTAAAGAGAGTTTTGCTCTCGCGGATTGCGAAGCCATCTTAACTAGACAAGCCGAATTAAAGGACAAGATTGCGCTTGATGGACTAATGAATGTCATCAGAAACAAATACCTGATGTCGGAGGCATCCGCTTGGTGCGTGGGCGCGAATATGGAAAGGCTGGAAAAGGGGCTTATCGAAGCTGCAAAAAGGTCTAACAACACTTTGGACGGCTTTGCCTTCAAAATCCGCGCCTATTTGCTAGCCTCGCGCCTGTTTAACAAGAGTAACTATCTATCAGAATGTTTCAAGACCATCGCGACGGCAACCCTAGCGGATGAGCCAAAGCCCTTAGGCAAGATGGCTAAAGACGAAGCCATCGTCTCTCTTCCTGTCCGAGTCAACTTCGGCGGCGGCTGGAGCGACACCCCGCCCTACTGTTACGAAAACGGCGGGACGGTCCTTAATGGAGCCATTAAATTAAAAGGCAAACTTCCCATTGAGGCCCACGCGAAACGTTTAGAGAAGTACTCCTTCGTTTTGGCTTCTACAGACATCGGCGTCGAACGCGAATTCACCAGTATTGATGAGCTACGTTTCTGCTCTGATCCAGGCGATCCTTTTGCTTTGCACAAAGCCGCGTTGCTGTCTTGTGGAATAATCCCTAATGAGGAATCGTCGCTCGAGGAGATCTGCTTCAAGATAGGTGGGGGCCTATTTTTAAATACCCGCGTCATCGGGATTCCTAAGGGAAGCGGATTAGGAACGTCTTCCATTTTGTCCGCGGCAGTCGTCAAAGCCTTGTTTGAACTATTTGGCAAAGAGGACAACGAACAGGAAGTGTCCTCTCGCGTCTTAATTTTAGAGCAGATCATGTCCACTGGAGGCGGTTGGCAAGATCAGTTAGGAGGTCTTAGCAAAGGTTTCAAACTCATTACGTCTAAACCTGGCCTTAGCCAAAAGCCCATCGCCGATCATATTGTTTTAAGTAACAAGACCGCGCGAGAACTAGACGAAAGGTTTGCCTTAATTTACACAGGCCAAAGAAGGCTCGCGCGCAACTTGCTTAGAGACGTTATAAGCAGGTATATCGCTTCAGAAAATGAGCCGGTGTTTGCATTAAGCAAAATTCAAATCGTCGCTAAGCAAATGAAAGATTGCTTAGTAAATGGCGACATCGATGCTTTAGCGGCCCTGTTCGACAAACATTGGGCCTTATCAAAACAAATCGATGCGGGATGCACAAATACGTGCATCGATCAAATTCTCCTCGTCATCGACGACATGATTGACGGCAGGATGATCTGTGGGGCTGGTGGGGGAGGATTCCTCCAAGTCATTATGAAGAAAGGCATTACTAAGCAAATGCTTTCCTCTCGCCTAGAAGAGGTGTTCGCTGAGAGCGGAGTCAGAGTATTCGACAGCGAGTTCGACTGGTAGTGCCTCCCTTCTAACGAAAAAGGGGGCCTCCCAACTGGAAGGCTCCCCTGAAGCTAACTTCTCACGAAATCTTGAGTTGGACGCAAGAGCGGACGCCGTGGCTAATGTTCACGGAGTCATAACCGCCATCTATGAGTTCGAGGAGGGTGACGTTCTTGCCCGAGGACACGCGGGACGCGCCGAAAGCGCTGCTGGGGTTCGGGGACCTGGTCCACCAGTAGGTGGCGTTCCCATCAACGTTATAGCCGATGCGCTCGGCATACGTCCCGAAGCCATAGGCTTTGTTCGTGACGTCTTTGTAGCTCGGCAGATAGATGTAGTCCGTGGTGTTCCCGCAGGCGTATTGGTTGGTCGAACTGTAGGTCGTCGAGGCGCCGTTGTCGACGGCGGCGCTCTGGACGAGGGAGCGGTCGTAGTAGAAGACCTGGTCCATGAAGTCGCCGTTGAGCCATTTCCTTATGTCGGACTTCTCGTAGTTGTTGGCGTGGGTCCCGTCCTCGTAATCGGCGCTAGAGGCATTCCATTTATGGGTGGTCAAAACCCTGTCGGAGATGAACTCGGCGACCCCTGTGGAAATCTCGCGGAGGTAGCGCCACCTGATGGGCTCGACCTTGCGCCAGGTATAGGACCAGCTGCCCTCGCGGCTGTATCTCTCCCCGCCGTATTCGGTAAGCGTCAATTGGGGGTCATGGCGGAGCCGGACCCCTTTTTGGTAGCCTTCCA
>CAVKPZ010000131.1:0-3784 GCA_963658395.1 Lachnospiraceae bacterium
ACCTATGTCAGACCAAAAAACAAGGTGGGACCTGTCGTGACGGAGATGACGGGCATCACCGATAAATTTTTGGAAGAAGAGGGAGTTTCTTTCCGCCTCGCGCAGCAAGGCTTTCGAAAATATGTCGGAGGCGATTGGTATCGCAGCCTTTTCATCGCTTACGGCAGCCAAGACATCGTAATGCTCAAGAATTCGGTGGAGACCAATCCGGATTCTTTCATCGAGGATGTGCGTTTCATGGCCCATCACTATCTGGACTTTGCAAGTTTCCTCTCCTCCTTTGTAAAAGACGACAAAGGGAATGTTCTTTCCTTGACCCACGCCTGTGAGATGCTTAAAGCCCCGATGGCAGGAAAGAACCATGATGCGTTGAATGACGCGAAAAATCTCGTTTCTTTATACTCGGCATTCTTGGAGCAAAAGACCTTAATTGAAGAACGCTACCTTATGATTCTTTCCAAAGGAGGCGTTGCGAGTCCCTCTTTAAGAAGAGCCGCCACCGCTTTAGCGAACGGCAAAGACGTTTTCGCCCAAGACTTCCGTCAATGGGTCAAGGAGGAGCTTTCGTGAATTATCCCGCAGGGGTAAAGCCCTTTGGAGTTAAAAACTCCGCAAAAACCAAATCAAAATTCAAAAAGAGCCCCATTTTAGCAGGAAACCGAGGCATGAGCTTCGAGGCGGATATCAATGAAACCAATGCCTACTACAGAGACCGTGGCCTTTGCTTGATTACCAAAAGGCCCACCCCCATTAACGTGGTCAAAGTGGACTACACCCATGGAGCGATCATCACTCAGGCCTATTTCGAAACTCAATCTACAACAGATTACAACGGGGTCTGCCAAGGACGCTACATCGACTTCGAAGCAAAGAGTACGCGAAGCAAAACCTCATTCCCATTAGCCAACATCCCGCCCCAACAAATCGACCATTTAAAGAAGGTCCTTGAGCAAAGCGGGATCGCCTTCTTCCTGATTCATTTCGAGTTATTAGGCAAAACTTTTTTAGTCCCCGCTTCCGTTGTCATCTCCTTTTACGAAGAAAGGCCCCGAGCTTCAATGACTTTGGAATTTATCGAGGAGAAAGGAAAGCTCATCCAAGAGACTTTTTCTCCGCGCTACGATTATTTGCCCGTTTTGAAAGAGATCTTTTTTGCGAAATAAAGGCACTCGCTTTGTAAAAAGCAACGCACGCATTCCGGATTCCTTGCGTGGCAGATGTCTCGCCCGAAAGAGATGAAGCAATGATGCAACTTGGCCTGGTCGCTTTTATCAAAATAAGATTCCAATTTCTGCTCAATTTTCAAAGGCTCTTCCCCGACTTTCGCCAAACCAAGCCGAGCAGCAATTCTGGAAACGTGCGTGTCCACAGGAAAAGAAGGTTCATTGAAGGATTCCATGAGAACAACCCTTGCCGTTTTGTTGCCCACTCCAGGCAAGGATATCAAGGCGCGATAGTCATTCGGGATTTTTCCATTGAAATTGTTAGAGACGTAAATAGCAAGTTTTTGCAAGTTTTTAGCCTTATTTTTGTATAGTCCAAGGGAATGGATGCAACTTTCTATATCAGACAAATCGGCTTTCGCTAGTTTCTCAACAGTTGGGTATTTTGCAAATAGATTCGGGGTAACTTTATTAACTTTCTCATCCGTGCATTGAGCAGACAGTAAAACCGCCACAAGGCACTCATATGGCGAATTGAAAACGAGAGAGCATTTCGCCTCTGGGTAATGAGCTTTAAAGGAAGAAGCAAGAAACTCGTTTTTACTTTTCTTCATCTTCTTTCCACTTTTGCTTTGCGAGCTCGATCGTTCGTTCGATATCTTTGTCCCAATAATCGGAAACGCCGGTGTAACCTTCTTTGGCGATATCATCGCTTCCCCTGCGGGTGCGAAGTTCTTTATCAACCGACTTAATGGTTTTCCTCCCTTTGCTAATCGCGTTCTCCAAAGCATCCTGAATGGCTTCCTCGCTATAGGCGTCATCCAACCAAGTGTCGATCATGTCATTCTCTAAAGGGGATAGCGTGCGGTTAAGCCTTTTCTCGAAGTAAGCATAAAGTCTAGCGAGTTTCTCGCTTTTCTCCGCGGAATTGAGGCTCGCCTTTGCTCTGGAGATATCGGATTGGAACTGAGCATAAAGTTTCTTTTTAAGAGGCTCCAAACTCGTCCTCATCTTGCCTTCGATGGTTTCGTAAGACAAATAGCCTTCCTTCATAAGGGAAGCAAGCAGCTCGTCACATTTGCCGGCTTTGAAGCACATCTTAAGGGAAAGCAAGTCCCCCGTAATCAAATAATTGCCCCCGCGGAGAAGGTGATCCACCATCAAGAGGGTGATGACTTTTTCCTCAGGGATGCCAAGGCGCTTGTAGTTCTCAAGCAAGAGGTAGCGGAAGTCAACCGCGTCCATGGAAACATTCGTCGGATACATAGCAGCTCTATTCTAACCCTTTTTCGCTTCACTCTTCACTTTATCCGGATTGAGTTTCTCCAATAAGCAGCGATTCTCATCCATCGCCTTTTGGCTCTCTTTCTCGATTCGGAATCCTAAGCGCCTAGCGAAGCGTTCGGCGCGCAAGATGCGAAGGGGATCTTCTTTTACTCTCGCCTCGGGATTGCCGATGAAACGGATAATCTTGTATTTGAGATCCTCAAGGCCGTGATGGAAGTCAAGAACGGTCCCCTCACTATTTAAATAAAGGGCATTCACCGTAAAATCCCTACGTTCGCTGTCTTTTTTTGGAGAATTTACGAATTTGATGTAGGACGGATGACGAAAATCGAGATATTCCCCTTCTTCGCGGAAGGTCGTGATATCAATTTCAGTCCCCTGCTCTTTCAGTTTGATGGAACCAAATTTAGCGAAGTCATAATCCGCCTCAGGGAGAAAAGCCCTCTCTTCTTCCCGCGTGGCGTCCGTTGCAAAATCGTAATCGCTGGGCAGTGTGCCTAACAGAATATCGCGACTCGTTCCTCCGATTATATAAAGCAAAAAACCGTTTTCCTTATATAAGCGGGCGTACTTTTGGAACAAGGGCAAATCCATGGAAAAGATAATAGCATCAAAAGAAGGAGCCACGCCTAAAACTCTGAGCGCCCGAATCAGACAGTGACGTATTCAATTTCTTTGCTAAAAGCAATTTTCATCCTTGGATCTTTTTTTAGGCTTTTTTGTAACGAGACTAGAAGTGTCTACAACTTTCTTAGACAGAGAAGAAAGAATATATCTACAAGACATTTAGGCGAAGGTTCTTTCAATAGTCAAAATGGCATCGCGCATTTTCCTTTTTTGATGGATCACAAAGTTCGAGCAAACTATACACAAAAGAACTAAGTAGTCTCAAGAAAAAGTATATACAATATCTTTTTCTTTCGATATTATCTTATTTTTTCTATTGTTATCCAATTCAAAATTGTTAAAATAATGTCATGGAAAGTTCAATTCTCATCTACGAAACAGGCATTGACTGGAATCGCGACAAACATTGCGACTTGTGTGGCTGGTTCGTCGATGGATATCAAAACCATAGGACTAGGCTAGTCCATCCAAATTGGACTCGTGAAGAGCAGCCAAACTGGTCAAAGATGGACAACCATCTAGAACGAATGTCCGCAGAAGAATTTGCAGATTACTTTTTAATCGATAACCCTTACCACAAAATGGGGTTGAACCCAAGCAGATACAAAGCCATAACTTCTTACAGCAAAAATGCAAAAAGGAGGATGAGTTGGGTACCACTAACGAATTATGTGTATGAATGAGCCCTCCATCCTACCGCCCCCCGG
>CAVKPZ010000132.1:0-3579 GCA_963658395.1 Lachnospiraceae bacterium
CTGCTTATATTGACCAAATCTTAGTGAAAAAGGATCAGGCGCCTTATCTAGTTCCAACAAAACGCGTGCGTAGAAAGCGTCGCCCGCCCCAGTCGAATCAAGGGGTTTAACGGATTTAGAAGGAGCAAAGCAAAAGGAACAAGGAGCATAACAAGCGCTTCCCTTCTCGCCATAACTAACGAATAGCAATGACGTGCCCTTCATCTTTTCCTTTCCGAAAGAGGATGGATCGTCCTTTCCAAAGAAAAAGGCAAGCTCATCCTCGCTAAGTTTCAAGATATCTATCAGAGAGAAAACCTCATCATAAATGTTTCTTGCCTCTTCTTCACTTTGAAAGATGTCAAGGCGAAGATTCGCATCAAAAGAGACAAGGGCGCCAAGCTCATGAAAATAGTCAATCGCCTTCTTTATGAATACACGCCCCACTTCTTTTGAAAGCATCAAGGAGCCAAAATGTACTATGTCGCCTTTCTTGACGCCTAAGGTAGGAAGTTGGTTTTCATCAAGAAGATAATCAGCCCCGGGGGAACGGAGAAAGCGGAAAGAGCGTTCTCCGTTTTCAAGTTTGACTAGCGCTAAAGTCG
Source organism: Lachnospiraceae bacterium (assembly GCA_963658395.1). Taxonomy (GTDB): domain Bacteria; phylum Bacillota_I; class Bacilli_A; order RFN20; family CAG-826; genus Alloenteromonas. The sequence goes on from CAVKPZ010000132.1 coordinate 585, forward strand.
TGTTGGCTTTCTCGCTCCGATCAAGGATTAAGTCCTTCAAAGGATAAAAAGAAGCCTCTTTTGCGGCGAAATCGCCGAATGTATCGTTTCCAAGCACGCCATAAAAAGAAGCTTCGCCTCCTTGTGCGGCAATATTGGCGGCCACATTGAATGGAGCCCCGCCTAATTTCGAAGAGAGCTCAAAAGAGTGGTCTTTGTCTTCGCCGAACATGTCCAGCAGAATTTCTCCGATGCAGTAAACCATAGATGTTCTTTTCGATTTTTACCTTAGCCCTTTCTAACTCAAAATCAAGACAGTAATAAGCACAAAGCGCCGCCAAGACTTAAGCAAAAGAGGATAATAGCCCTATGAGCAAAAAAGATTCTAAGTCCGAATATCTCCCCTCCTTTTTTGAGGGAGTCGCCCACCGTGGCTTACATGGCAATGGCATCAGTGAGAACAGCTTAAACGCTTTTAGAAAAGCCATCGATGCCAACGCCGCGTTCGAATTAGACATCCACCTTACGAAAGACAAAGAGCTAATCGTCTGCCATGACTCCGATTTGAGGCGAGTCACCGGCAAAGAAGGAATCGTCGAAGACATGACTTTGGAAGAGATTTCTTCTTATACGTTATTAGATGGTCAAAGGATCCCTACCTTTCAAGAGGTTCTCGATTTAAACCAGGAACGTTCTTTGATTGTCGTGGAACTTAAGGTTTACAAAGACAACTACAAGCCTTTGAGAAAGAAAGCCATGGAGGTTCTCTCCCAAATCAAAGACAGCAAGAAAATCGTTCTAATCTCTTTTGATCCAAGGGCTTTGCTCCATATCGGGAAGCGTTTCAAACGGCAGCTTTTGGTTTGCGAAGACCATGATTGGACATGGAAACTTCATCGTTTATATGACTCGGTTGATCTAGAGGCCTCGATGGCGAAAAGAAAAGAAGTCATCGCTTACCGCAAAAAAGGCGGGATTGTGAATATCTGGACCGTCGAGACGATAGAACAGGCGAAAGAATACGCGCCTTACGTTGATACAATCACTTATCAATTCGTTGAACCGGAACAAATCAAAAACATACTTCAAAACAAAAAAGCAAGATGAAGTCTAACTAATTTGATTCAAAAACACTTCACTTCAACGTTACTTCAATGACTACTTCAATGCAACTTCAATGAAATATTGAAGTAACTTCAACGGCGTGGCATCGCGGATATTCCATGCTTTTTGGCAAAGTTAGACACAAAAAAAGGAACGAGTTTCAAAATGCAGCAAGGCCAAAAACGCTATCTACTTCAACGCTTAATTCGTTGCTAGTTCAACAAAAACGGTTAGTAAATAATGTTCTCAGAATCCGTTTTCTATTTAGAGCAAGAGATAATAATTTCTCTTGCGCACTTCCTGCCATCCGCGATGCAAAAGGCGATGTTTTTCGCGCCCAAGAAGCAATCCCCTGTCGCATAGACGTCTTTATAGGAAGTATGGTGGCCGCTTTCCATGGTCAAATCATTAGCAAGTTTCGTGAAATCAACTTTTTGGCCAATCGCAGAGACCAGAAGATCGCAGCCCAAAAGATATTCAGAATTAGGGATTTCATGGCAAGAGGCCCTGCCTGAGGAATCCATTTCACCCAGTTCCATTTTGACTAGTTTTACACCTAGAACTTCATCGTTCTCACTTTTAATTAGGCTTTTAACGTTTGTAAGGAAAGCAACATCCACCCCTTCTTTAATTGCTTCTTGTATCTCGATTTCGCTCGCGGGCATCTCTTTCAGAGAACGGCGGTAGACGATCGTCACCTTACAGCCTAAACGAATGAGGCTGCGCGCGCAGTCTAAAGCAACATTGCCCCCTCCCCAAACGAGTGAGGATTTGTATTTTGAATACTTTTCTTTGCCATTACCGATATTAATCTCGCGAAGGATATCCAGCCCGGAGACTAGTCCCTCCTTGGCTTCGAAGCCAACCGAATTGTTCTTCCTGGCCCCGATGCCAAGAATCACAAAATCAAATTCTTGCTGCAAGGCGCCCAAAGAAGAATTCGTGCTGATTGGCGAATGGAAATGGAACAGGACACCCATCGCTTCAAGGTCTCTTTGGACGTTATCAAGAGGGCCCTTATCAAAGCGGAAATCAGGGATTCCAGTGCGGATGGCTCCTCCGATAAAATTTTCTTTTTCGAAAAATTCCACCGCAAAACCCGCTTTAATCAAGAAATAGGCCGCGCTTAAATTTGCAATTCCCGCGCCAACCAAAGCCACCTTCATTCCATTGGAAGGCTCTTTGCTTAGATCTCTTCCGACGAGGCTAGAAAGTTCATATTCAATTTGAGGAATCGCTACCGCATTCCCTTTAATGGCTTTGACGCATTTGCCTTGGCATTGCCTTTTGTGGTCGCAAAGCAAAGAGGTGAACTCCGGGAAGGGGTTCACGTCACGAAGGATTTTACCGGCGGACGGATAATCTTCTTTTTTGCACTCGGCAATCCAGTTCCGGATCAGATTCCCTGTGGGACAGCCCGTTTGGCAACGCGGCTTTGGACAGCTTAGGCATTCTCGGGCAAGTTCTTTCGTATTCATAAGACTTCTTCGATTTCGTAAAATTATATCGGCTTTAGGCCACATTGCTATGAAAGAAACGCCGATTCTCACCACTTCTAGGCTCATCCTACGGCCCTTTGTTCTAGAAGACGCCGAGGATGTTTATAAATGGACGGGTTCATGGGAAGTGACGAAATATCTTTGGTGGTATCCCAATCGGGATTTGGAGACCACGAGAAAAATTCTTCATAAGTGGATCAAAAATCAAAGAAATTACTCTTGGGCCATCGTAAGGGACAAGCAAGTGATCGGAGAGGTTCAGGTCATCAAAGACCTTCCGGATAAGGGCTTTGAATTTGGCATAACCTCTAAAGCAAGCGCGTGGGGCAAAGGCTACATGAGAGAAGCTTCCTTCAAGCCGTAACTTTTCATAGGTGTTATGCCTATTGCATCACTTCGGTGTAGGGTTTCAT
>CAVKPZ010000133.1:0-3538 GCA_963658395.1 Lachnospiraceae bacterium
GGTTTTGGTTTGTACTCATCAATATCATTCGCCAAATCAATCAATTTCTTGGCGGCCAGATCCAATTCCGATTCATCACAAAGCTTGATTTCAATCAAGGCATAGTTGCCGTCGTCAAATTGAATAACGGCGTCGGCTTCACGGCCCAGCTTATCACGATAATGGTATAAATGCGCTCCGATGCTATCGCAATAAATTTTCAAATCGCGAATCGCCAAGGATTCAAATAAAAAACCAAAAGTCTTCATGTCCATGAAAAGGTCTTGAGGCGTCAAATCTAAAGCAGCCGTGGCAATGGATGGGTCAACAAAATGCCTAGTGCTTTTTGTCCTAATTGCGGCCTTGCTGCTCAAATTGGGATTCCAGGCCTCAAGATCGTCGATGATGTAAAGCCGTTCCAACGCCAAAAGATATTTGGCAAACGTATTACGATCCATTTCTTTCTCTGAACCTAAATCGCCCCGAAGTTCAGAATCTGGGGCTTGAGAACACAGATGACGGGCATAAGAGCGCATCAACTTCCGCGCCCGCGCTTCGTCTTTTTTTTAACGGGATATCTTTTAACGCGAAAAGATCTTGCGTCACCACACCGATAAAGAAGTTTTTTGCCTGTTGCAAAGCAACGTCTTTTTCTTGGGCTAACGCCAACGGCCAGCCACCACGACAAATAAAATAAGCATAGTCGTATATATCCTTTTTGGAGGCAACTACATGGAATTTGCCATCTTTTAATTCCCTCAAAGACACCATTCCGCTGCTATCGCCGCTTTCAAACAAAGAAAACGTGCGAAGCATCTTTGTGATAATCCGGCCAGTCCCCGTGTGAGTTTCGCCACTTTCATTTTCTTTTTTCGTATAATCCGTTACGCTTCCCGTCAAAATATATTGTCCGAACTTACGACTTTTGCTGACGGCGTCTTTTATATCATTCCAAAGAAAAGAAACCATTTGCCATTCGTCAATAAGCAGAGGCTTCTCGCCTAAATTTAGAAAAGAATCCGGGGCGTTCCTTGCAAGGGAAAGATATTGTTCCTGATCTTTTTTCTCAGTAAGGTCGATGATTGTTTTGGCGTACCTGGAAGCGGTCGTCGATTTGCCACAAAACTTTGGACCGACAATAACAATCGCCCCAACGCTCCTCAAATAAAATTGCAGTTGCTCATCAAATAATCTGGGAAGATATTCCTCATCCATAAAGACCTCCTTTGTGTTTATTTAAATTAGAATCAGCAGTTTGTCACATTTTCGATAAGCAAAATGGCACGTTTTCAATAAGCAGTTTGGCAAAGAAGGAAAAAGTAACCGTTTACATTTGTCGTTTTAAACGTGGAGCACTAGACTTCCGTGATAAGGCCATTTCTTATGAAGTCAAAAGACATGACAGTTGGCAGTCCATTCAAAATCATCCTGCTATTTTCAATTCCTTTAGTGCTGAGTGCCACGTTGCAGCAGCTCTACAATCTAGCGGACAACTTCATTGCAGGCCATTTCATCGCCAATCTCGACAGCTTCAACGCGGTTGGGATTGTTTATCCGATCACGGTTGTGTTCCTCGATATCGCGGTCGGGTTTGGCGTGGGCTGCGGCGTGGTCGCGGCGAAGTTCTTCGGCGCGAAAGACATGAAAAATCTCAAAAAGACTGCGACCGTCGGTTTGATTTCAACCATCGTTCTAGGGCTCGTTGTCACCGCGGTCGGGCTGGCGGTCATCTATCCTTTGTTGAATTGGGATGATTGGCACAGGCGAAAGCGAGGGCTGCTTCAACGAAGCCTTATCCTACATGCTCATCTACATCGCCGGGGTCCTTTTCTTATTCCTATATAACTATTCCATGTACATGTTCCAGGCCTTCGGCAATTCGAAGACGCCTTTGTACTTCCTGATTTTCTCCACCTTGTTGAACATCGCCCTAGACCTTCTCTTCGTCATGCCCATCAAGATGAATAGCGCCGGTCTAGCACTTGGAACCATCATCTCGGAAGCGATCGCCGGGGTTCTATCGGTCGTCGTGCTCTTCCGCTGCATCAAGAAATTCGACGCGAATCAATACAAGAAATTCGATAAGAACATCCTTAGGTCCATCATTGGGATCGCCGCCCCTTCTATCCTTCAGGGGTGTTTCATCTCCGTTGGAGGGGTCTTGATCACCTCTATCCTTACCTCCATCGGCGGAAACAGCGTAGCCGGAGGATATAGCGCGGCCTATAAGATCTGCTACATCGCCATCAACATCTTCACCGTCCTTTGCAATGCCCTCTCTAGCTTCGTCTCGCAGAACGTCGGAGCCAAAAAATACGACCGCATTATGAAAGGGTATTTCTCCACGCTTATCATCTCAGCCGCCTTCTGCGCCCTAGCGATGGGGGCGATCCTTCCTTTCCGCGAATTCTGGGTGAGGTTATTCCTAAGCAGCGACGCGGAAGGCGAAGTCGACGTCATCGTGAATTCGGGGAAGTTATTCATCCTTTGCGTCGTCCCCTTCTTCATCTTCATGGTCGTCAAGATTCCGTTGGACGGAATCCTGAAAGGCGCGACCGACATGCTTGGGTTCACCTTAGGCACTTCCGCCGACCTCGTTTGCCGAGTCGTCGGCGCGCTGGTTCTAGGAAACGTTTTTGGGTACGAGGGCATTTTCTTTGCCTGGCCAATCGGCTGGGGAGTAGGCATGTGCATCTCTTTGTTCATGTTCTTTTATGGCAGATGGAAGAAGAAATGCGGATACGTGCAGGCCGCCCCTGAAGTAGCGGAAGAAGAAGCCGCTTAAAGCATTCCCTCATCTAATTTCCTAGAGTTGGCGTTTCGTTAGCGCTCCTTTTTCTATCATTCCCGAAAACTGGGGAGTTTTTTATGGGTGAGAAAACGAAAAAGCAGAATCGCGGGACAAAGTTTGCTTGGTTCGCATGCATCATATTCGCATTGGGCTTTGCCTTTGGGGTTGTGGCCTTGATCATGATCATGCCTTTTGATGGCAGCCAGACCCCCTACGCAACAAACGCCTCGTATTTGCCTGAGCCGGCCCTTGTCGGATTCGGGGCTTCCGTGATCTTGTTTTTGCTTTTTAGGCTTTGCACCTGCGGATTCAAGAAAGCGAGCCGCGTCTATCGCATCAACATCATCTCGATGCTGCTGCTCGTGATTGTCTTTCTTGCCGTGTGCGGGCTCAGCGTCCCCTCCTTCCTGCCGATGATGCTCAGGAACGAGCAGGAACTTTTAAACGGCACCGCTCCCGATAGTTATCAAGGCCATGGTTTTTTGGCGCTTTTCACCGGGTATAACGACTGGCTCATATGGATGGTTCTTTTTAGCCCCGTTCTTTTCTTGCTCATTTACGTGTTGATGTACGTCCTCATGGTGAGATCCGCCAAAGAGGTGCGCGCAGACATCAAGGCAGTTAAGATGGCAAAGAAAGAAGAGAGACAAACCAAGAAAGAGGCGGAACGCGCTGCAGCCCAAGCTAAAAAGGAAGAAGAGAGAAAGCGTCTAGAGGAAGAGCGCGCTGCCGTCGAAGTCAAAAAGGCGGAAGAAAGAAAACGCTTAG
>CAVKPZ010000134.1:0-3469 GCA_963658395.1 Lachnospiraceae bacterium
GGCCTAAGTGGTGCGGGAAGAGTGGATTTCGTCCTACCATGCATGCAGCGAGTTTTCGCTCGCTGACCCTGCTAACAATTTTCAGAATCGGCATCTAGCAGAACTATCGCCCTCTCACGTTCTTAAAGGCGATTCCCCAAGACTGATTGACGAATGGCAGGAGGTCGATGAGATTTGGGATGCGGTTCGTTATGAGGTGGACAGGCGTGGAGAAAAAGGGCAGTTCATTCTCACTGTTTCTTCCACTCCAAAAAAAGCAAAAGAGTCCATAGCGGTGCGGGGCGAATCGGAAAGCTCCGCATGAGAACGATGCCTCTTTATGAGTCCGGGGATTCCAGCGGAGCAATTTCCTTGCGCGCTCTCTGCGAAGGGAAAATAGAAGATGCTCTAACTGGCGAAGTCAATGTGATGGATTTGGCTAGATATGTCGTTCGCGGCGGCTTTCCAAGCGCGGTTGATCTTCCCGCGGCAAACTCTCAACTTATCGCAAAGTCCTATGTTGAGACCATTTTGAATGACGACGCCCGAAGGATTGACGGCAAGTCTTATGACATCCATAAAATGAGACTTCTTCTCGCCTCCCTTGCCCGAAACGAATGCACAACGGCCAGCAAAAGCAAACTTATCGGTGATATCGCTGGCTTTGAAAATGATTCCGTCGATCCTGAAACAGCCACGACTTATTTAGATGTATTTGATCGTTTTTTCCTTTTCGATAACCAAAAACCTTTTTCTCCTTCGTTGCGCTCATCAATCCGCGTGAAACAAGCGGAGAAGCGATACTTTTGCGATCCTTCTCTTCCTTGCGCTCTTTTGGGCGCGACTCCAGAGAAACTTATCAACGACTTAGAGACGTTCGGCTTTCTTTTTGAGTCCCTTTGCGAAAGGGATCTTGCCGTTTACTGCGAATCCTTTGGCGGGAAACTATTCCATTACCAGGATTATAAGGGCCGGGAGATCGATGCCGTGATTGAGCTGAGCGATGCTTCTTGGTGCGCTTTTGAGATAAAACTGGGCGGGCATCAGATTGAGAAGGCGGCGCAGGGGCTAATTGCCATTCGTGATTCCATCGTGGCTCAAGGCGGCAAAGCCCCATCGGTTCTTTGCGTGGTCTGCGGGATGAGCAATGCTGCTTATCGCCGTTTCGATGGAGTTTATGTCGTTCCGATTACCTCTCTTAAAAATTAACGCCTTAGCCCGGTGGCTGCTCTCCGAGGGGTGGGAAAGCCTTAGATCCGCTCTAAAAAAGTTGGGTTATTGCAACTTAGGGTTCGAACTTCGCTTCGCTTGTTTCTAAACCCATTAGAAAGCAGCGAATAAATTTGGCTCTAAATCGGCTTTGGAATCACGCGAAAAAAGAACGCTTTTGGGAATCTGCTTTTAGAAGATCTTTGTTTTTCTTAGCCTTCGGCGTCTAAATAAATTTCACGTGTCCGTTTTTATGGACGTCACTTTATTTTTTAGTGGCTAGAATAACTTTGAGATTCAAGAGGCGACTAAACCTTATAATTAAGCTACCGCTTCGAAGAGCCTCTTTATATAAAAGGAGAGAAGAATGAAACCCATCCAATGCCCTCACTGCAAGCAGACATTCAACATCGACGAGGCTGACTACGCCTCGATCCTCAGCCAAGTTAAGACGGAGGAATACCACCATGAGCTAGAGGAAGCCGAGAAAAGGCTCCAAAGCAAATACGAGAGCGACCTGAAGCTCGCTCAAAAGGAGGCGAATACGGCAAGCGACGCAACAATCGCTGATCTCAAAAACAAGCTCGCACTCTTGGAGGCTTCCATCCGCGGCAAGGTGAAGGAAGCCGAAAGCGCCAAAGATAAGGAAATCCTTTCCCTCCAGGCTCAAGTGAAGAGCCTCAAAGAAGGGGAGGCCTCTGCCTTGAAAAACAAAGAGCTTGAGACCAAGGCGCTTTATGAGAAGCAGATCGCCGAGCTAAAAGGCAAACTCTCGGAAACCGATATGGCGAAAGCGCTCGCTCTTGAGAAAGAGAAAAGAGAGAACGCCGATGCCCTCAACAAGAAAAGCGCAGAACTGACCGCTTTGCAGAATAAGCTCGATGCCCTTGGCACGGAGAACGCCCTCAAGGAGAAGAGCCTCAAGGAGCATTATGACTACGCCCTCAAAGAGAAAGAGGAAGAGATCGAGAGGTTGAAAGACCTCAAATCTAAAATGTCCACGAAGATGGTGGGGGAGACTTTGGAACAGCACTGCCTGAACTCCTTCAACGCCATCCGCATGGGCGCCTTCCCTCGCGCTTACTTCGAGAAGGATAACGCGGTTTCCTCTGCCTCCGGCTCCAAAGGCGACTTCATCTACCGCGACTATGACGAAGAGAAAACCGAATACATTTCCATCATGTTCGAGATGAAGAATGAGATGGATACCACCTCCACCAAGCATAAGAACGAGGACTTCTTCAAGGAACTAGACAAAGACAGGAAGGAGAAGAACTGCGAATACGCGGTTCTTGTCTCCCTCTTGGAGCCAGAAAGCGAGCTTTATAACGGAGGCATCGTGGACGTCTCTTACACCTATCCGAAGATGTACGTCATCCGCCCGCAGATGTTCATCCCGATGATCACGATCCTCCGCAACGCCGCTTTGAACACCCTGAAAACCAAAAAAGATCTAGAAGAATACAAGAATAGGAACATCGACATCTCCAATTTCGAGGCGAAGATGGATGAATTCCAGAAATCTTTTGCCTATAACTACGATTTGGCTTCAAAAAAATATACGACGGCCATCGAGGAGATCGACAAGACCATCGACCATCTGAAAAAGGTCAGGGACAATCTGGAGGGGGTGAACAGGAACCTGAAGCTCGCTAACGACAAAGCCCAGGACCTCACCATCAAGAAGCTCACCCGAGGCAATCCCACGATGAAAGCGAAGTTCGATGAGCTTCACGAGAAAGTAGTGGATAGCCAAGACGGGGAAGAGTGACGCTTTCTTGGCTCCAAAAAGCAAACCAGCAGAAGCCCCTAAGGACATTCCTTCCGAAGGGGCTTCTGCCTTTTGCTGACGTCAAAGCCCTAAAATCGGGATTCGGGGGAGCCTCCTTTTCCTTTTTGTCACTAAAAGAGGAAGGCAATCAAGAAAAGATAGCGCTTTCATAAAGATAGCAAGCGAATTTCTCTTGCTACTTTCTTACGCGCGCTTATCGTCAGTGCATTGGATTCTAAATTCCAAAAAGAAAGGCAAAAACAAATGAAAAAACACATTGCGTTGTTCGCCCTCTCCGCAGCCACCCTTTTGGGTTTAAGCGCCTGCGGTGAACAGGGGGGGGACATCAAAACCTCCTCGGATGAGACCGTCATTCCCTCTTCCGAAGTGGTCTCGAGCGAAGACAGCTCCGTCGAATCGTCTGAGATCGATCTGAGCGTCGCTCTCACCATCGATGCCTCTGCGGGCATCGAAGTCGCCATCCAGGACGCCCCGAAGGATGGGAAGTAC
>CAVKPZ010000135.1:0-3404 GCA_963658395.1 Lachnospiraceae bacterium
CCCAGCAAAAATCAAAGCTTATCCCGGGATGTTGCATCGACTTTGTCACCTAACACGTTTTTTACTCCACTTCTACTCCACTTTTATTTTGAAAAAACTTAATTAAGACTTTCCCAATAGATAGGACTATACAGCTCCAGCAATTTCTGAAGATGCCGTCGGGCGAAAGCCATCGGAGATGCCAAATGCAGAAGATATGCATTCGAACAATGGCGCTTCCCAATTTGTTGTTTTTTACGACGCTTTCGGCTCATTCGGCTCTTTTAGCGGAAAGAACTGATAACTAACTGTCTTTGGCGCGAAGAAAAAGAACGTGCGATGCCGAGGATGCTAGACCAAAGCAGGGAAACGGAATCCTCCTTTTAGCTCTAGGCTTCGCGTCTAGATAGGCAAAAATCGCTTAAGGAAGGGGAAAGCATATTTGATAAAGTGTAAATAAGTGTAAAAAAGTATTTACAACATTTTTCGTTTGGCTTATTGTCTTGCCAGGAGGAAAACAAGTGAAACTCAATTTCTCAATCACCGAGCTCTCGTTTTTGACGAAGAAGTCGAGGCCCACCCTCTATAAGTACATCGATGCCTATGACTATGGGGTCTATGACGACATCCCTTATAGCTTCATCACCTTGTTCGAGCTGATGGGCCGCGAGGGGGTGAGCAGGAAAGAGATCATCGCTTACTGCGAGGCGAACTTCCAGAAGGTGGAAGAAGACCCGCGGATCAACGAGATCATCACCTTGCTCAGACTAAACAAAGACAAGATCGATTTCGACAATCTCAAAGTTTATCTCAATAAGGAGTTAGCCAAATGAACGAACTGCAGCCGATTTACAACGAGCACGACCTCTTCTTGCATTGCCAGAAGTTGCGTTTAGACAAAGACGAGGAGGTCCTCTCTTCCAAGCAAGCAAAAGACAAGAAGGAAGAAGGGGAGAAACTCACCTTCAAGCAAAAGACGAACAACATCCTCAAAGGGGCGAAGACCTTCGTGAAGGGGTATGAGAAAAAGGAGGCGAGAATCAAAGACAATCTTCATAGCTTCTCCCATAAGAACCTCACTTGCCCTTCTTCCTCCGAAGCCAAGGAGCTCGTCGTGAGCCTTTTCGGGAACGATCCCTATGGGGCGAGCAAACTCACCTTCGCGATCACCGTCCTGCTAGACAGCGAGTACGAATACGTCTATGAGGAAGAGGGGATCGAAGAGGTCTCCTTGCTCCTATACGGGAACAAGAAGGAGATGAAGGAAATCTACTCCTCCCTGAAGGAGAGCTATAGGGACGTCTCTCCAAAGGCGCTGACTAACGTCCAGAAAGCCGCGCTATTCGGGGTGGCTCTTGCTGCTTCCGCCGGCGCCGCCTTGCTTCCCGTCCTTGCATTAGGCGGGGCTGGGGCTACTGCGAGCGTGACAAGCGCCTCTCTTGCCGCCTGGGGATTCAGCGACATGCAGGTCGGCGCAGGAGTGCTGACCGCGGAATCCCTGCTCTTCGGTGCCGCTTTAGTCGGCGCGACTTACTCCGGCATGAAGCTTTATAACGTCGAGAAGGTTAAGAAGCAGTTTCGAAAGCTGAGCCCGGAGAAAGGGGCGATGTATCTCGCCATCCAGGTCGTTTACATCGAGCGCCTTAAGAAGAGCCTCAAGAAAGAGGAGTTCAAGGAGCGGCTCGATGAGATCCTCAAAGGGGTGAACACCTTGAAGTCCGATCTCGATTACTATTACTTCGTGGAGCAGGATGATTTAAGCGACAACAAAGCCAAGCTCAAATCCTTCCATAACTTCGATGCGAAATTAGCCAAGATCCTTGGCTTATAAAGCGTTTTCCTTCAAGACCGTCCTAGAGCGATTGGGGGCGGTTTTTAATTCCTAAGGCAGCCTAAAGGAACGACGTAAGCGCCGTTCTCGTCTTGATAGGCGAGCCCACTGGCGGTGATGATCAAGAGGAAAGTTGGCTTCGGATGCAGTTTGTTGTCGATATTCTCGGCGAGGGAGACGAGCTTCTCGGAGGCGTGTTTGATCTCCTCTGGGTTAGCGAGCTTGACTTCCACTAACGCCCAGGAGTCGTCTTCGAATTGGATCACGGCGTCGGCTTCTCGGCCTTTGCTATCACGATAATGGTAAAGGGAGGCCCCGATGGAGTCGCAATAGATCCTCAAATCCCTTATCACAAGCTCCTCGAATAAAAGGGAGAAGGTCTTCATATCGTTGAAGATGTTTTCTGGGGTGATGTTCAGAGCGCTGGCGGCGATGGAAGGATCAACGAAGTGACGAGTGTTTTTTTCTCTTATCGCGGTTTTGCTTCCTAAATTGGGGTTCCATGCCTCAAGCTCTTCGATGACGCAAAGTCTGCGCAGGGCCAGGAGGTGTTTGGCGAAAGTGTCTTTATCAATCTCCTCTCCGTTTTGTCTTAAATCTTCTTTGATAGCGGTATCGGGGGCCTCAGTTGAGACATTCCTCGCGTAGGAGCGAAGCAATTTCTTTGCGCGGTCTTCGTCTTTTTTCAAGGGAACGTCCTTTAAGGAGAAAAGGTCTTCGTTAACAAGCCCAGCGTAAAAATTCTTTGCTTGTTGCAGAGCGACCCTTTTTTCTTTGTTTATGGACAAGGGCCAACCGCCTCGGCAAAGGAAATAGGCGTAATCTGACAGCGTATATCGGCAAAGCCCTGGGGAGAAAACGCCTTTGCGCAACGAGGAAAGGGAAACGGAACCGGTACTGTCAAGACTTTCGAAGAGAGACATTGGACGCATCTTTTTTTATGATTCTGCCAGTACCGGTGTGCTTTTCGTTCTCTTGCCCTGAAAGACCATCATTCTTCGTGTTGTCCGTGACACTGCCCGTCAGAATGTATTGACCGAAATTTCCATCTTCGTCAATTTCCTCCTTGAGAGAATTCCAAATAAAGGAGATGATCTGTCATTCATCAATGAGAATTGGTTTGGGCCCAATGGTCAAAATGGTCTCTGGGGATTCCTTTGCCAGTTGGATATATTGATCGCGCCCTTTCCTCTTCGGCAAATCGACGATGGTCTTGGCGTGCCTTTTTGCGGTGGTGGATTTGCTACACCATTTAGGCCCAACAATCAAGATTGCCCCCACGCTTTGCGAATAGAAAGCCAATTCACTATCAAAAAAACTATCCTTATATTCTTTTCTTCCGACATAACAATTTCCTTCGCTCCTGCCTTACAAAAACTATTTTCAAACTGGAAGAATATTTGATTCCAAACCGTAAGAATGTGGTGGTTTCAACCGCAAGAAAAGGAGACCTTAAACCGCAAAAATATTAGTAATTACTATTGCTTTGTAGAAGGGTTTCCAAATAAGGATTTTGATCGCTTTATTTACGAGAAAACGCCAATATGCATAAAAATAAACATAAAAAAGCAAGTATTTAAAATATAAAACAACC
>CAVKPZ010000136.1:0-3397 GCA_963658395.1 Lachnospiraceae bacterium
CCGCATAAGTTAGTCCGAAAGCCACGTCATCCCAGTCCATCGTCGCGGGAGTCGTCGGATAGAATAAAGCGTCGCGATTGCAGTCCAACCATTGATAATCATTAATGGAACGCATGCTAAAGCCCCGCAAATACACGCTTTTCGATCCTTGTATCGCAAAAAAATCATTGTCGTCGCAAAACCACTCTTCAAAGTTAAGAAGGTAGCTTGCCCCATAGTCCAACACATAATTTCGATAATCGTTTTTAAGCGTGTTCATCTCCTCAAGGCCATAGGCATAGACGTTCGATATGGAGGTGGATGAATCGTTTCGCTTCCCCATTACGATTTGGTTTTCGGGAACAATGGAGGACAACGAAGCATTAAGTTGCTTGGAAAGGGAGGAAGACAAGAAGAAGGAAAGCCCAATTCCGATTAAGCCAAAGCAGATTGATGCCTCGGTCACAATGGATCGCCACTTTTTGTGCCTAAGCAAATGGAAAGCGTGCTTTAGCAAAGCCAGGAAGGGGAACCGAGGAGGGCGTCGCTCTTTTAAAAGCGCCATTTTGGCATGCGCACCCCTTTCCTTTTGCTTTTGTTGGCAGGTAAAATCAGTTAAATTCCCATCCTTGAGTTTTAAAATTCCCTCGCAATATTCCGAGAGCATTTCTTCGTCGTGGCTCACCACCACCACCAAGCAGCGAGAGGAAAGATTTTGAAGGATCCCGAAGACCTTTACCGCGTTATCGTTGTCCAAAGCGGCCGTCGGCTCATCAAGCAGCAAAAGAGAAGGACTATTGATGGTGGCCCTAGCAATGGCTGCCCTTTGTTTTTCTCCTCCGGATAAAGTGGATACGATTCTTTTCGCGAACTCACCCAACCCAACGCTTTTCAAAGTCTCCTGTGCTTTTTGCTTTTTCAGTCTAGAGGAGCAATCGAAGCAAGCGGATAGAGGCAATAGAAGATTCGCCTCAACGCTTTCAAGTTCGAGCAGGTTAAATTGTTGGAAAACATATCCGATGTTCTTAAGACGGTACTGCGCTTTCGCCGTCTCGTCCCACCGCTTCGGATTCTTACCAAATAGACGGTATTCCCCTTGATAGTCGTGATCGAGAAGGGAAAGGATGTTCATCAAGGTGCTTTTCCCGCATCCAGAGGCGCCGGCGATTCCAAAAAGGCCTTTGGAAGGCAAGGAAAAAGAAACTTCCTTAAGGACTTTCCTTTCCCCAAAGGAACGTATTAGTCCTCTGCAGACAATGCCTTCACTCATCGCGTAACTCCTCGCTTAAGTCACAACGATTGGCTTTGGCCAACGGAAAGAAGCAACAAAGCAAATTGAAGAAAATTGAAAAAGCCAAAATAAGAAGAGGGACAAGAAAAGGGAAGCCAAAATAACTAGCAAGGGGAATGGAAATCAGATTTTCCAGTCCGAACTTTGTTTGGAAAAGAAGATTGCCCCCATAAGCAGTTAAAGGGCAGAACAGCAAAGATGCGATCCCTGAAAGAAGCCCGCTGAGAAGCGCCTCAAAATACGAAATTGCATTCACCTCCCCTTTATATGCCCCTAACGAAAAAAGGATTGCACGCTCCTTTCTCTCTTCTAAAAAGGAAGAGTAATTGCTCATGCCCGTCACGACCCCGACCGAAATCAAGGAAATCGCAGTAAACGCGAGCAAAGACCAAGAAGTCCCCTTTGAAAGAAGAGAGAAACTGTCCATCGCGATTCGGACGTTATTAGAAGCCACAACTCCTTCTTCCACCGAAGAGGCTACTTCGGCAAGTCGATCGGCATCTTCAAAGGTTTTGCAAAAAGCGTAACGAGAAAAAGCACTGTAAGAAGAATTGTCTTGCGTGCTTTCGACAAAGTTATAAATGGAAGACCCGTTTGGAAGAAAGGCATCTTTGAAATATTCCTCAAAAGCAACATACGAATAGTAGACTTTCGGAGAACTCATAAAAGGAAAATCCTTAACAACCTTTGCGATTTCGAATTCAAAATCACCGTAAAAAACCTCTATTTTTCCAGTCGAGTCTTCCGCTTCATAAGAATAAGAAACGCGGATAGAATCCCACAAAGCGATATCGGGGTAACGCGAAGAGAAGGCCTCATTTACGAAGCACAGGGAAGTGCTATCCCCCAAGTTTTCTTCCTCGTCCCATAGCAAAGGATCATCGAAAGAATAGACAGGATAGAGGGAGACAGGATCTTGATTTTCTCCATTGAAAGAAAAAACGGAGGCCTCTGGAATGAAGTAAGTGAAATCAAGGCACACCTCCGCTTGAATGTCTCCCAGCAAGTCATAACACTCGTTTTCGCTCGGGCGGCGAGTCTCGATGATGCTAAGTGGAGAAGAAGCAACGGAAACTTTTGTTTCCTCCTGCAGACGGAAAGTTCGATAATCAACCGCATTTCTTGCTTGTCTTATAACGGCAGACTCATTGCCTTCAAAATAACCAAAGCTAAGTAATCCCGCCACTAGGCCAAGGGAAGCCGTTGCTATGCAAATCAAATTCTTTCCGAAATGCTTTTTTAGGTCCTTCTTGAGGAAGGACATTTGCCAGTTTCTTCGTCCTTTTCTCTTTTTGAACGAGGGTATCTTATTTGCTTTTTCTTCTTCAAAAGAAGGGCAAGGCATCCCAAAGCGCCACTCAAAATCAACATACCGATCAAGCAATTTCTGGTTATGGCTAACTATGACGACCAGCCGTTTCTCCGAGACCTTCTTCAAGATTTGCATGACGTTCTCAGAGGATTCCTCATCCAAGGCGCCGGTCGGCTCATCGCAAAGGAGAACACAAGGGTCGTTGATGAGGGCTCTGCATATTGCAATTCTCTGTTTTTCCCCGCCGGAACAAGTCCCAGCGACCTGTCCTTCTTTATCGCTTAAGCCAACTTCATTTAAAAACTTTCTCGCTTTCTTCCGTAGGTTTTTGAGGCCGGCTCCATGAAAAGAGCCCGGCAAGGTTACATTTTCTAGAACCGTTAGATAATCAATCAGGTTGTAATGCTGGAAGACCAGACCCACAATTTTCTGTCGATACGAGGAAAGCTGGTTTGAGGAAAAACCGGTGATTTCAGCTTTGCCAATCTTGATTTTTCCTTCGCTTGGCTTGCTAAGTCCCGAAAGCAAAGACAAGAAAGTGCTTTTGCCGCACCCCGAAGGCCCGCTAACGGCAAAGAAGCCTTTTGAAGGCAAAATCAAATTCACATGGCGAAAGAGCCACCTCTTCTTTTTCCCGTCGGGAACCCATTTCCCGAGATTCTTAAGTTGAATAAGAGACAAAGGCAATCCTCCTTCACCTCTTTAATTAAGGGCAAAGGGAGAATATTACTAATTTTTCTTCAAAACTTCTGAATGATGAGCGACGATTTTTTTAAGTCGCTTATTGAAAACGTCCCGATCCATCATAATGATGT
>CAVKPZ010000137.1:0-3356 GCA_963658395.1 Lachnospiraceae bacterium
AGCTCAGCGTGGACGGCATCGATCTGAGCTTAACGAATTACTACTATCCCTATTTCTACGACGCGAAGAACGCAAGAGCCACTGAGGATTATTCCCGCGGCTACGATGAGGGCGAGATTGACTTGCTCGTCGACCTCCTTGATCTTCTCGAGAGCAGCAAAGACGCTTTGGAGCAAGATCGAATCGACTCGCTCGATCCTTACTTGCTCCGTCAATTGCTTTGGGAGCTCGATGATTCCCTTCTTTTCAATGTGACGGGGGCGAACCGATACTCCGCTAATTACAACCGTGGCTGGGAGAATGGGACCTATGTGCCTTCTCCCATCTCGAAGGTCACGAGCGACCTCACGGTTTTCCAGCAGATGATTTACCTAGTCTACGAGAATTCCGGCCTAGCCGCGCGCTCTTTCGACGCTTATCATGATTTCTCCTATCTCAAAGACGCAAACTATGACGAAACCCTCGCGTCCGAGCTGAAACTACACGGGAAGATCAAAAACCCCGATCTTGATGCTACGATGTGGAGAGAGGAAATCGACGCGATAACGACCGATGACGAAGGCGAGAGTGGCCTCATTAAAATCGCGCAGGATTCGAATTTGTTGGACGGCGATGGCAAAGTCGACACATCCACGGATTTCCTCAAAAAGCTGAGCCCTGGAAAAGCCATGCTGCTCATGCGCTCCCTTGGCCGAAGCAGGGTCTGCGGAGACGCCCTCGCGACGACGATCTCTTCCTTCCTCACTTCGGGTGAAGGCGGTGAAGAAGGCCTTGGCGTTGAGACTTTCTCCACCTATAAGACGGCCCATGTCACCGCTTCAAGCTTCACTTCCAGTTCTGATTTCTTATCTCAAGGCGTGAGATACGAGGATCTTTATTTCCTCTCCTCCTCTTATGACGGCTCGGAGACCTTCACCCTTGTGGGCGACGTCGATGGCGACGGTATCTATGAAGAGGATTTAAGCAGTCTTGTTGCATCCGCCTATGATGAGACGAAGCACGAATGGAATTTCGCCCTCAGCAAGATCGGGTGCAATTTCAAGTTCACAATCTCAAAAGAAGGTGCCTTTTCCTACATGTTCGATACGGCGAAATATTATTTGCCTTACGGCAGCCTCGAGGAAGGGGCCGCGGATTCGAACTCCCTCGAATGGCTCCTCTGCTCTTTGCGCAAATCCGATGGGACCTACTACTCCTTCGAAGGAAGCAGCTCCGCTTTGAAAGAGGCCTATGAGGCCAACATCCCGCTTTATGGCATCGCCTCGATTGTCATGGATTCAAGCATCTACACCGAGTCCTATTTCGACGAGAATTTCTTCCCTGTTGCTTCTGATGAAGAAGCGTTCTCCTCTGGGGCTTATTCGCTTTACGAGATGTTCTCCTTCACCGACAGCACGACTTCCCTCCCCATGAATCTTTTCGATGCGGTTGACGCGCCTAGGCTCAAGGCCGAATATGGGGCCAGCGTGCCCTCTTGCGCCCACTATGCTTCGATACAGGCGCTAATCAAAGGGGAGAACGACCCCTTCGCCGAAGGGAGATTCTTCGAGAACGCGCTTGTGGGCGCGGAGGCGAGCGAAATCGCGCATCAAATGATAAAGGCCGCCTTCTCTTCAACTTCCATCGACGCGACGAAAACCGCCGCGTATCGCTATGCCTCGAGCTTCTTGACCTCGGAGGATTATCGTTATACGGATTTCATCTCTTCCAGCAAACTGGACTACTCCTATCTGATCGATAACGAAGTCGATCCAAGCTACACGAAGGAAAAAACTTCCTCGGAGTCCGTCTTTGCGAGCTATCTTATCGCCGGCGCCATCAATGACAGGATCGAAGAGAGGCTTGGGTATGCGAAGCTCTCCTCCCATACTCTAGGATCGGTATCACTTGCCTCGCCTAGCGACCCGTCCAAGAGCCGCCTCGCTTTCCTCTCTAGCGAAGAGCGGGATGCGCTGGAGAACCTTGACGCCTATGGATATGACGCAGCGAGTAAGACCTATGATTTCTCAAGCTTGGCTTTCTTTGCTGAGGGTGAAACAAAGGCGGTTCGCTTTACTGCTTTGATTTCCACGGGCATCACCCTTTCTCCTAGCGGTTTTAGCTATTCCTCTTTGAGCGACTGCTTGCTAAAGGAGGAGCAAAAGAGCGAATTAGAGGGGATTTGCGTGGATTTAGACGGGATGAGCGGCGCTACGAAAGCCTTGGCGAATCTCGTTTATGTTGCGGATGCCTATGATTATTTCGTCCTCAAAGGCTTTGTTGCGTCCTCAGCCTACCAGGATTACTTCTTCCATGGCGATATCGCCTCAACGCCTCTGACCCCCGCCTATTCCGCCACGGATTTCCCGTGCACCTATGGCTACGGCGTGCTCTCTGGTGTCTCTACCGCCTTCTCCTATCAAAACGTCGCGAAGTCCAAATTATACGCATGAGTTATTTGCCTTTGATTAAGGGGAGCGGGTTTGCCTCTCTCCTCGCCTCCTCTTTCGAAGCGGAGGCCCTTCCTCTAAAAGAGCCTTCCTCTTTCGAAAAAGCCTACGCCTCTTTCAAAGCCTCCCACCCGAAAGCGGATCATTATCCCTATGCCTTGCGGGCGAAGGGATACGAGAAAAGCAGCGATGATGGCGAGCCAGGAGGCAGCGCGGGGAAAGCGATGCTCCTCATGCTGGAAGAAAGGGACGTCGACTGCTGCTTGCTTGTCGTGGCTCGATATTTCGGCGGGACGAAACTAGGGGTGGGGCGGCTCAAACGTTGTTTTCTTGAAGCCTCGAAAAAAGCCTTGGACGAAGCGAGCTATGGCGAGGAGAAAGACGTCCTGCGGGTACGCCTCTCCCTAAGCTATTCCCGCTACGAAGAGGTCAAGCGCCTTTGCAAAAAGCACGGGTACGAACTAAAAGACGAACAATTCGCAATGCAAGTTGAAGCGAACCTCTACGTCGATGGTACAATCCCTTTCGACGAAAATAGCCTCTTGCTCAAACAAGAGGAGATTCTCTGCCAAGAACACGTGAAACAAGTGAGGAAAATCAGCCATGATCCTATCCAATGAATACGCGGAAAGAAGGCAGCTCTATCTCGACAAGGTGAAGGACAATTCCATTACCCTTCTTTTCTCTGGCGTTGCCAAAAAGAGCAGTTATGACGAAGAATACCCCTTTGAGGTGAACCGGAACTTCTATTACCTGA
The DNA here is from genome assembly GCA_963658395.1 of Lachnospiraceae bacterium. GTDB lineage: Bacteria > Bacillota_I > Bacilli_A > RFN20 > CAG-826 > Alloenteromonas. The sequence goes on from CAVKPZ010000137.1 coordinate 3,187, forward strand.
CGGGCATCGATCAGCAAGACAGCATCCTCCTTCTTATCAAAAGCGAAGGGGAGAGGCGCGAATATCTCTTCATTTCCCCTTTCGACGAGACGAAGGAAAAGTGGTATGGAAAGCGCCTGACGACCCAAGAGGCATATCTGGCTTCTGGGGTTCGGAACGTTTTGATCAAC
>CAVKPZ010000138.1:0-3287 GCA_963658395.1 Lachnospiraceae bacterium
TCAGACTAAATGCAGTTTCATTGTGAAAACGTTGCATTAACTATTAGAACTAACGTTCTTTCAAAAAGTTGTTGCCCCCGTTATGGGGCGTGGCTATAATCTTTCTCGCCGAGCGAGTTTGTAGCGAGCCCGAATCGGCATACCGCCCTCATAGTTCAGCGGTAGAACGGATCCATGGTAAGGATCAGACCTCTTTTCGACTAAGGGTGAGGGCACCACGAGGAATGAGCCCCGGCTTGCGCCGGGGTTTTCTTGTTCCAGAGGGGCAATTCTTCTATAATCCACCCATACAAAACAAGGAGTTTGTCGTCATGAAAATTGCTATCACCGCAGAAAGCACGATCGATTTGCCCAAGAACCTTTTGGAAGAGTTCGATATCCACACCGTCCCCTTCATGGTCACGATGGGCGATAGGAGCGGGCTCGATGGGGAAGTCACCCCTGAAGAGGAATTTGCCTACACCAGAGAAACGGGGAAGCTCCCTCATACCGCCGCCGTCAATCCTTTCCAATACGAGGAATTTTTCGCAAGCATTCTCAAAGAATATGATCACATCATCCATTTCTCTCTGTCTTCCGGCATCTCCAAGGCCTGCGAAAACGCGACCCTTGTCTCTCATGAAGAAGCCTTCGAGGGAAAGGTAGACGTCATTGACACGCTTTCTCTATCCACCGGCATTGCTCTTCAAGCCATTTATGCTTCCAAACTCGCCAAAGAAGGCGTGGAGGTTGCTAAGATCCTCGAGAAATGCAAGGCGAGGATTCCTTATTGCCAAGCCTCGTTCTCCCTTGAAAGCGTTGACAACCTTTATAAAGGAGGCCGGTGCTCTGCCTTATCGATGATTGGGGCGAACCTCCTTCGCATCAAGCCCGAGATTTACGTTCAAAACGGCAAGATGATCGCCGGCAAGAAATACCGCGGCTCGATGGATGCGGTGGTTGGGCATTATGTTGATGACACCCTTGAAGCCTTCAACAACGCGGACAAGTCCCTTGTCTTCATTACCTACAGCACCGCGACGGAAGAGGCTTTGAAAGTCGCGAAGGATAAGCTCATCGCCGCCGGATTCAAGCGCATCGAGCCCACAACCGCGGGAGCAACCATCGCTTGCTACTGCGGACCCCATTGCTTGGGCATTCTCTATATCAACGACGGAGGAAAAGAATGAGGAAAAAAATAGCGGTCTTCGCCTTGTTCCCTCTCCTTCTTTCCTGCTCGAGCCACAGCAAGCACGAACTGAGCGAGTACATAAGGACCCTCGATCTTTTCGATGCGAAAAGCTCCCTTCGCGTTTTGCAGCTCACAGATATCCATTGGAACTTCACCACGGATATGGACAAGCAAAGCGCCTACATAAACGCCCTCGTGAAGAATGCGAGCCCCGATTTGGTGATGATCACGGGCGACCAGGTCCTCACCGCGACCAAAGAGAACTATGAGACCCTCTTCGACGTTTTCGAAGGCTTCTCTTCTTTGCTCGGAAAAGACATCTATTATGGCGTCACCTGGGGCAATCACGACCAACAAGGGTATTGGGATGCCTATTATTCCGGAGCGTTGGCGTCCAAATACAAGCACTCTCTTTATCTTGAACTCGACGATGATCTGACCGGGGAAAGCAACTACGTGATCAATTTAACGAAAGGCGGGAAGACCCTTTGGCAGCTTTACGCTTTAGACACGAACTCCCTCGCCTATTCTTTCCCGAACTTCAAGTATTCTTACGATACGATTCACTCTGAGCAAGTCGCCTGGTTCAGCCAGGAAGTTAGCCTTGCCAAAGAACGCAATCCGAACGTCAAAAGCGTTGTCTATTTCCACATCCCCCTTTGGGAGACCGAGTACGCCTATCGCCTTGCGATGGGAAGCAAGCTGAGCGACTACGACCACGTCGAAGGCTCGATTGGTCGCTATTCTGGAGATATTAGGGAAAACCGCAAAAGTCGGGGAGATCTGGGCATGACCAACATGGGCACGAGCAACACCCGCAGCACTTTCTTCGAAGCCGCCGAATCCTCAGGGACAACGGTCGCGATGTTCTATGGCCATGACCACATCAATGATTTCGCCGCCGAATATCGCCTCCGCGACACCGATGACTATATCTCTTTGGTTTACGGCCTGAAAACCGGGGACGGCCTTTATTACGACAAAGACCTGCTCGGCGGGACAATGATCGAGATCAAAGACGATATGACGTATTCCCTAAGCCGCTGCTTCCAGAGCTATGAAGAGAGCTATGAAGACGGGGCCGGCTATCGTGAGGAGGCGATGTATCTATGAGCCTGAAAACCAAGAAAATCACCCTGCTCGTCCTTGAAGCCTTATTTTTCAGCTTAGGCGGGGTTGCTCTCTTCAACATCCTCTGGTTCTTCGTCCAAGACGTGAACTCCACGGATTTGAGCGGCATCACCTTCATCCCTTATTACCTGGCATCGTTCGTCCCTTATTACATCGCCCTGGCCCTTCAAGCGATCCGCCATCCTCGCGATGAGGAGTACAAGAAGAAAGCCTTGTTGGGACATGGCGTCGCCATAACCGCGCTTTCTTTCCTTTGCCTTTTGCTCTACATCATCTACCTTGCCAGCGGCATCTACCCCTCAGTAATCATCCATCGCGGCGGCCCGGGCTTCCCTCTTTCCGGGCTCATCTTCAACAGCCTCACCCTTCTTTTGGGCGCTGGGCTTATCCTTCTTGGGACGAAGTTCTTCTCCTGGAAAGAGGAAGAGGCTTGCCCCAAAAAGAAATACCAGCTCGGCTCGACGATTCTTCTTTGTGTCTACAGCGTCTTCGCCTGTGGCTTCGTTGGGGATTTTCTTCTCTTCCCCATTTTGATGGATTATTCCGGAGACAACTTCTTCCTTTGCCTCCCAACGGTTCTCCTGATGGCTCTCCCTGCAATCATCTTGCTTAGAAGGGAGATCACTTCGACTTTCCTTAGCAAAGAAAAACAAAGGAACCTGGAGCTCAAGTTCCTTTGCATCGAAGGCGGAGCTGGAGTCGTGCTTGCCATTTGGATGGCCATCGGGCTTGCTTGCAAGCCGATGTTCATCGTCGAATCGATGACCTCTTTCTTCCCCATCGACTTCATGGGCTCGATGGCCGTCGGGCCTTACGCCCTGTTCTTCTTGAACCTCGTTTATCCGATCATCGCTTTCCTCTTTTATTTGAAAAGACCCATCGACTAGGCAAAAAAAGACGGCCGTCGGGCCGTCTTTTTGCTTCCGTGGAGCGAGACTCTGAAACCAAAAAGGTGGTAGCCGCGCTTCGAAAACGGGCAAAAGGT
>CAVKPZ010000139.1:0-3156 GCA_963658395.1 Lachnospiraceae bacterium
TGCTTGGCTTGGGCGTGGCTCTCATGTCCGCCGTCGCCGTATTCGTCCTCTTCTCCTATGCTTTCAACGACACGCAGGATTTGGGTTACAACGGAGCAAGCGTCTTCACGGCGATGTTTGGCAACAGCAATCGCAATCTGGGAGCCGTTCCTGGTTTGATTGTCGCCTTCTCTTTCGAACTCGTCGGCTTTGTCTTTGGCATCACTGCCGGTATTTTCAAAGGCAAACTCAGTGCTTTGCTCTTCGGTCTCACCTTCGGCTTCTTGCTTGCCGCGGGCATTATCTTCCTAAACGGGGTCAATCTTTATAATGCGGTCAACGCCTACCACGGCATGGACACCATCTCTCTTGGCAGCGGTTCGATTTGCACGGTCGTCTTTGCTTTCGTTGGCGCACTGCTTAGTCTCTACGGAGCCTACAGCAATTGGAAAGCCTAATCTCAGCACACCAAGACTTCAGCCCTCGAAAAGAGGGCTTTTTCTTTGGAAAAGCCCGGCTTAGCCAGGCGAGGTAATCGAGTAAAAATCAAGCCAAATGATCGACGATGAACTTAGGGACGTCGTTGTAATTAATGTCAAGAGCCAATGACAAGGCTCCATAGATCAAAGGCTGCGCACGGCCCACGAACTGGGAGTCCATAGAGTTGAGGTGGCCGTCTTTCTTTTTCCTCTGCATCGCGCCTTCTAATAGAGGGGCGAGGTCGGCGAGCGTGCCATTTTTAAGGGCTTCCTCGTAAGTCGATTTACGTTTCTTGGAATCGGTGATGTACCAATCTTTATCTGGGGAAGGCCAATGGTTCACCATATCCATGGCATCGTCTTTGGTGATGGGTTTCTGCAAGGAGGAGGAGAAATTCACGGGCACGCGAACGATGTTTCCTTTGTCGTCTCCGAAAAGAGGAGACAAAACATAGTACAAAACACCGGATTCATCACCCGGCAGCGGAGCAATCGCCTGAATCAGGCAAACGCCGCAATGCCGATGAAAAACGTACTCGCTAACCTGAAAAGTCATAGCATACTCCTTCTAGCGGAGGCCAATCACAAATTAACGAAATGTTGTTTTTGCCCCAAGCCATGCAAATTATATCGAAATCGAACCAAAAAAGCAAAAATTCCCACAAGTTTGCCTTAGATTTGCGTAAATAAAGGACAATTTTGTCAAAAAGTAGTTTCAAATGTGGTTTTTCTTACGAAACGAAGCTTTTAACCCTTTCTTCAATCGCCTTTGCCAAAGCGTCAACGCCGACGTCTTTCTTAGCGGACACCGGGAAGAACTCAGCGCTCGGATTCAGTTTCAAAATATGGTTTTCCGCTAAATCCACGTTAAAATCAAAAACGGCTTTCGCATCCATTTTCGTGAAAGCGAAAAAATCGCCAACTTTGAACATCAAGGGGTATTTAAGAGGCTTGTCGTCTCCTTCTGGAATCGACAGCAAAATGAGTTTCAAAGCAGCCCCGGTATCGAATTCGGCAGGGCAAACAAGATTGCCGATGTTCTCTAGGAAAATAATGTCAAGGCCCTCCTCGCCAATCGCCTCGACCCCCTCGGAGACCATCTTGGCGTCCAAATGGCATTCGCCCGAAGTATGGAGCTGGATAGTCCGCACGCCCGTGAGTTTCCCCACGGTCTCCGCGTCAACCACCGCATCCATATCCGCTTCCATCACGCCGATGCGATAACCCCTATCCTTTAATTTATTAATAAGGTTCACAAGCAAAGTCGTCTTGCCGGAGCCAGGAGAAGACATAACGTTGATCAAGAAGACCTTATTCTTTTTGAGTTTTGCCCTAAGCATCTCCGCCCTGCTGTCATTATTGGCAAGAACGGATTGTTTAACTTTGATAACGCGGATTTCAGACATGGTTATCCCCTCCTGATGCCCGTATATATTAAAGGAAATACCTAAACACGGACCAAGAAAATCTTTTTGGGTCAGCGGAAAACGAAAAACACGCTCAAAAAAAGATATTGGAGGTGTATGTGTTTTCCAATTTATATTTTTGGGCGTTTTTCATTAAATTGACGCTGTATAAATTCTCCTGCGCTAGGTTATATGTTTAGATAAGAACGATGGTTGCGGGACTTTTTCGATTCTCCAAATCGTAGAATGGCTTTTCTACGTATGCGATATGCGCACGAGAGTGCGTTTGACAAACTTTTACCTAAAATCGCATTGTCGAGATTTGCGACCATGTTATTCAAAAAATTCAGAAAAAAGAAAAATCAGGAGCAAGCGGCCAACGCCTACGTTCAAAAAGAAGACGCGATGGGCGAGCGGCCCTCAAGCGTCCAGGAGCAAAGCATCCAGGCAGAAGAAACGCAGCACGAAGCCAAAGGGAAGAAAGAGAAGGCCCCCATAAGCAAGAAATTCATCATCACTTCCTGCGTCATCGGAGCTGCCGCAATAGCCTTTGGAGTCCCCGCTGGGTTTTTGGCCTTCAACCTCCTCAATGCCAGCGGAGGCGACTATTCCAACGTCGATGCGAACACCTTGACCGACGACATCGAAAAGACGCGGAAGAAATATGAAGCGGCCAAGAAAGCAGGAACGCCCTTAGAAGAAGCGTTGAAACCCTGCGAGATGGTAAACATGTCGCTTGATCTCTTCTCCTCTCTGGAGTCCACAAAGGCAATCGGGTTAGGCTCGGCTTACTCCATGGGCGTGACTCAGGTCATCCAATCCATTCAGATCAAGAACGGCGAAAAGTACTTCGAGGAATCCAACTCCACCTCAGCCTTCGTAAACCTCTACGACCGGATGTACCAGGAAGGGAACACAACCAAAACCTACTGGGGCAAAAGCAGCGATTACTCCTCGCACGAGGAAAAATCCTACACAAACGAGGAATACGCTGAACTTATGGGGCGCAAGGTGAGCGACTCCATGATCTACGTCATCTCCACTAAAACCTCAATTTCCGATGAGAGCAAAGTCAAATCGGGAAGGGGGGCATCGCGGATTGCCAAAGAGAAGAATGGCTACACAGTCGACCTAGAACTCCGAAGAAAGGAATCCGTCGTGAACTATGTGAAGCAGATGAAAAACATCTCCGGTCTCACCGGGTACCCAGTCTTCGATTATTGCCACCTGACCTTCCATCTAGACGAAGATCTCATGCCACTTGATTACACCTCCTACGAGAAGTACCAAGC
>CAVKPZ010000140.1:0-3139 GCA_963658395.1 Lachnospiraceae bacterium
GTTTTTCTCTTCTTCCGGGGCATCCTCGTCCATGTCTTTATAGAAGAAATAACCAAGGCGAAGCGCGGCTTCGCGGACCAAAGAAGCGCCAATGGTGAGATGGCCGAGGAGTTTGCCTTCCAAGGTATAGGAAGTGGCTTCAGGGCCGGAGAGCTCAATCACCTTCCCAAGGTCATGAAGGATGACCCCTCCTAAAAGCACATCACGGTTCAAGGAAGGATATATCCTATATAAGGATATAGCAGCGTCCGCCATCGTGAGAGAGTGATAAAGCAAGCCGGAGACGTAGTTATGATGATTCTTTGAGGCAGCAGGCCAAGTAAGGTACTTTTCCTTGTACCCTTTTAGGGATTCGCAGACAAGGGATTTCACGTCCGGGTCATCGATGGAATTCAGATAATCCTTCAATTTTGCCAGCAAGACGTCTTTCGGCATGGGAGCGTTTGCGATGAACCGCGACCAGTCGACGCCCTCTCTAGGCAAGACCTCGCTTTCATAGATCTTAAGCTGCAATGAATCGCGATAGGAAAGGACGTCCGCGTTAAGGCGAACGAGGTTTCCTTTCTCAAAGATGGCTTCATCATCTGGCCCGACGTCCCAGATTTTGCCCTCGATGCTTCCGGAGGCATCTTGCAAGGAGATGCTCAAATAACGTTTCCCCGTGTTGCCAACTCCAGACTTGCAGTCAGTCACCACGAATTCGGCCCCCTCAAGCCGGAGCCCGGCGCGGAAATCAGAAATCATGTTGTTTCTTCCTCCTTCTTCTTCACAATCAAAGAAGAGATATCATCATAATCATAGCCTTTGCGGAGCAGGTTTTTGATGACGGCTTCATAAATTTTCTTGCCTTCATATTTGTAGGAATATCTCGCGTAAGAGAGTTCAAAGTCCCTTGAAAGGCGATTCCTTTCTTCTTCTCTGTCGTTTGGGGTGAGCTTTTCCTCGACGGCTTTCGAGGCAACGTCGTAGGTAAAGCCCCTAGCGATCAAAGCGCGAATTGCTTTATCTTTTTTCGCCCCGTTTGAGGCTTTCGAATACTTCTTGTCAAGAAGAGAAGCAGCCGTGCATGCCCTTTCGTATTCTTTCTCCTCCGGGAAGATGAGCTTCGAAAGGATGTCATTATCGATGCCTTTGGCTCTAAGCTCCGCTAATGACTTGTTTTTCCCGTAGCAGCGAAGTTCGGCGACGTCCTCGACAAAGACCCTCGCATAACGCTCATCATCAAGCAAATCCTCTTTTTTAAGACGGCCTATGATGGAAGCGATTTGTTTATCATCCGCTCCTTTGCCAAGCATTTTTTTGGAAATCGAGGACACCGTGTAGTTGTCTTTTCCTAAAAGACGCAACGCGTAATCGTAAAACTCGCCTTGTTTCTCATAGGACAAGAGGGATGAGAGTTCTTCCTCGCTCAGCTCTTTTCCTTCGTAGAGGCGAAACTCCGTATAGGAAGAGTGGGAGAGCTTCAGCTTGTCTCCGTTAGAAAGAATCACGACGACAGACGAGGACTTCTTTTTGATCTCTTTGATTACATTACCAGTTTGCTTTCCAGACACGGCGATATACCCCCATTGCATTTTGATAGAACTTTTCCATGGAATATGGATCGATGGCCTTCATGGCAGCATCGATAATTTTCTTTCTCTTATCCTCTGAAAGATCAATCAAGAATTCCAATTTCTCTGCAAAATCCTCTTCATTATTGAAGAAGAACCCTGTTTCGCCTTCCTTGATGGTGCCGATAAGATTGTCATCGTATCGCGCTAAGACAGGCAGCTCAGCCGCCATGGCCTCCATGAAGGTAAGGCCTTGGGTCTCCGTAATGGAGGCACTTACGAAACAATCCCCCAAGTGATAGTAACGCTGGGTCTCGTCAGGCTTGCAAGCCCCGCCGAAGATGACGCTGTCTTCAATCCCGAGTCTTCCCGCAAGCTCTTTGAGCTCATTCTCCGCGGGCCCCCAGCCAATGATGAGAAACTTCGTTCTTCTTTTCTGAGGGGATTGCAAGAACTTGGCATACCCCCTCAAAAGCACATCTATGCTCTTCTCTTTTGCGATTCTCCCCAAAGAAAGGATGACGAAATCGCTGGGATCGATCCCGTATTTCGCTTTTAAAGCCGCGACGTCCTCATTGTTTTTGCTTTTAATCGAAAAACGGTCGAGCTCGATGCCGGTAGGGATTACCGAAACGGAAGAATCGATTTGAATGGAACGGAGATAATCTTTGATTTTGTCGCTTGGGGCGATGAACTCGCTGAAGCGAATTGATTGGCCTTTGAAGTAGAAACGAATGATATGTCTTGCTGCGCGATCGAAGTAGCCATGGGTGATGTAATAGGAATAGTCTTCGAGCATTGTATGGAAGGTATAGACCATTCCGCAATGAAAACGGCTCGCGACGATTGTCCCAAAGATCCCCACGCCCGCGTCGGTTTGACAATGAACGATGTTGGGCTTGAATTTCTCGATGATCTTCATCGCATCCTTTGAATAGAAGTTCGAAAGACGATAGCCATAGAGCTTCTTCAAATAAATGCCAGGGATCCTTAACACCCCATTCTCAAGAGTGACTTTGTTTGAGAAAGGATTGGTGGTGACCACCAAAACATTCTCCCCATGAGCAATCAAAGTCTTGCGGAGATTGAAGGTCGAAGTCGCAACTCCATTGATCTCTGGGGGGTATGTATCCGAGCACAAAAGAATGTTCATCAGATATCAAGGGATTCCCAAGAATCCTCCTCCTTGTTTTTCTTATTGATGGCCTTTTTGACTTTCTTTTGCTTTACCTTCTTTTGAGTGGACATCTTTTTAGAATCTCTTTTTTCTTCGACCTCCGCCTCCTTGCGTTGATCTTCAAGGTAAGCGGAGTCAAAGTCCTCTAGCTTATCTGGATTAATCAGATTCTTCTTCTTTCCGCCAAAAATGTTCTTCGTGGTCGCGCGCAGTTTCTCTTGGATGGCTTTGCGGGATAGCTGCGCGGTTTCATACATCGTATCGGCGCTCTTCTTGCGCTCGTCATAAGTCTCTAGCTGCAAAGTAACGAAGGTCTCTCGATTCGCATAGTTGAAGGATTCCTTCGGACGGGATTTGTAGAAAGCGGAAACCAAGCCGGAAACAAGCAAAACAATGTGGAAGGTAGAAG
>CAVKPZ010000141.1:0-3137 GCA_963658395.1 Lachnospiraceae bacterium
ACGAACTTCTCGTCGACAAGATGTTCGTCGGCTACGCCACAAGCGGGGAGTCGATTCAAAACGAGCTTCATTTCCAAAAAGAGGGAGTGACTGTTTTGCTTGTTTGCGGCGTGAATGGCGTTGGCAAGACCACGACCATCGCAAAGCTCGCCTATCGTTACATCCATCAGGACAAGAAAGTTCTTTTGGTCGCCGGCGATACTTTTCGCGCGGGAGCGGTGGAACAGCTCAAGACCTGGGCGAGCCGCCTTAATTGCCCCATCATCACCGGCAAGCCCGACAGTGATCCTGCTTCCGTCGCCTATGAAGGCGCGGTTTACGCAAAGGCGAATGCCATTGACCTTATGATCGTCGACACTGCCGGCAGGCAGCAGACGAAAGCCAACCTCATGCAGGAACTTTCCAAAATCTCTCGCGTCCTTTCGAAAGAGATTCCTAACGCCCCTCACGAAACCTTCTTGGTGCTTGACGCGACCACCGGGCAAAATGGGGTTCTCCAAGCTTCGTCCTTCAAAGACGCTTGCCCATTGACGGGCATCGTCGTTACGAAAATGGATGGCACTTCCAAGGGAGGGATCATTCTTTCGATTCGCGACACGTTCGGTTTGCCTGTTCGTTTCATCGGCTTAGGGGAAAAGATGGAGGACCTGCAGGAGTTTGATCTTGATAAGTACCTCTATGGGCTGCTATTAGGAGAGAAAGCCAATGAATGAAGACGCTCTTTCTTCTCGCGACCATGTCGTCACCCTTCTAGAAGTCTATGAGTCTTTGCTTACCGAGAAGCAACGCGAGATCATGGACGATTATTACCGCTACGATCTCTCTCTGGGGGAAATCTCCTCCTCTCGCGAAATCTCTCGCGCCGGAGCTTACGACACGATTAAGAAATCAATTGATAAACTGGAGGAATTCGAGGCAAAACTGCAATTGGTCCAGAAAAAAGCGGACCTTTGCGGAATTATTGAGAAAATCGAATCCCAAAACGACACAGATAAGATTCTTAAAGGATATCGGAATCTTGGAAAGGAACTAACCCATGGCATTTGAATCACTGAGCGATCGCTTCTCTTCCATCTTTAAAAAGATGAGGGGGCAAGCGACCCTCACCGAGAAGAATATGGACGACATGCTCAAGGAGATTCGCGTCGCTTTGCTTGAGGCGGACGTGAACTTCAAGGTCGTCAAGAACTTCATCAACGACATCAAAGAGAAAGCGGTTGGAGCCGAGGTCTTCAAAAAGGTCAACCCCTCTCAGATGGTCGTCAAAATCGTCCATGATGAGATTCAGGAACTTTTAGGCGCGGACCAAACCGAGCTTCATATGAGCTCCACCCTCACTACCATTATGCTCGTCGGTCTTCAGGGTACTGGCAAAACCACGACCGCGGGCAAACTTGCGAATCTTTTCAAGAACAAGCAAAACAAAAAGGTAATGCTTGGAGCGCTTGATGTTTACCGCCCCGCGGCCATTGATCAGCTTCATCAACTTGCCGACCAGCTTGGCATTGAATTCTTCTCCATGGGCACCGAAGACCCTGTGAAGATCGCGAAAGCCGCTCAGCAAAAAGCCCGGGAAACTGGGATTGACATTCTTATCCTCGATACTGCTGGGCGTTTGCAGATCGACGAAGGGCTCATGAAGGAACTTCAAAACATCAATCATGAAGTTCACCCCGATGAGGTTCTGCTCCTTGTGGATGCCGCCTCTGGTCAAGACGCTGTTAACGTCGCGAACGCTTTCAATAAAGACCTTCACCTCACCGGCGTTATCATGTCCAAACTTGATGGCGACGCCCGCGGCGGCGCTGCTTTATCGATTAAATATCTAACGGGTCTCCCAATTAAATTCGCCGGCGTCGGTGAAAAGATGGAAGACCTCGAAGTGTTCCATCCCGATCGCATGGCCGACCGCATTCTCGGGATGGGCGACATCGTGACTCTCGTTGAAAAAGCCAAAGAAACCATCGATGAGAAAGAGGCTGAAAAGGCCGCGAGGAAGATGATGGACGGCGAGTTCACTCTTGAGGATATGCTCAAGCAAATGAAACAAGTCCAGAAAATCGGATCCATCGGGGCGATTGCCAAGCTTATTCCGGGCATGCCGAAACTGACCGATGAGCAAAAGGAGGCGGCGGAAAGGGAGATGAAAGTCTTCGAGGCGGTTATCAATTCCATGACCCCATATGAAAGGAGACATCCTGAAACCCTCCGCTATTCCCATAAGAACCGCATCGCGAAAGGTTCAGGGCTTACCAACGCCGACATCAACAGGGTCATTCGCAAATACGATCAGTCGAAAGAAATGATGAAGCAGATGAAGCAATATCAGAAGTCGGGGAAGATGCCCAAAAATTTCGGCGGGTATCGCTAATGAATTTAGGCGAGTGGTGGCACTCGCGCTTAATCTTTTTCAAGAAAAGGAGGCCTAGTTATGGCTGAAGAGATCCTCTATCGTCCGCGTGAATTGTTCCAAAAGCAACTTAAAGACGCCTATCACAAAACCGCAGAAGAATACTTCGACAGTTTGACCGAGGAATCGAAGGTTAACCCTGAGAAAAACGCGGAGCATGTCAAAGAATACAAGAAGTGTCTCAACGAAGAAAAGGAGCTTCAAAAGAGCGCGTCTTCGGCGAAAGGACTCAAGACTTTCGTCATCGTTATGATGATTCTTCTTTTCGTGGTTGGTACCCTCGTTTTGCTCATTGGCATTTTGAACGCGTCAACGTTTTGGTATCTCATCCTCATCGGAGCGATTGCGATTGCGGGTGGAATTGTTCTCGCGGTCGTTCTTGCTAAGAAAATCTCTACTATGGTCGCAGAAAGAGAAAAAGCCTTGCAAACAGCCCATGAAAGAACGGAAGGCGCTTTAAAAACTTGCTATGCGGACATGGCCCCTCTCAATGCTTCCTTTGACTGGAACGTCCCATGCGCCATCATGGAGAAGGCCACGCCGATTATTGATCTGGACCCCACGTTTACTCCGGAACGTTTCTGCTATCTTCGCGACAAGTTTGGCTTCAAAGAGGAAACCGATCCCCATGTGACTGTTTTGGGTGCCATTTCCGGCAATATCCAAGGCAACCCCTTCATCATGGAGAAAATCCTGACGGAGAATACCCACGACAAAGCCTATACTG
>CAVKPZ010000142.1:0-3104 GCA_963658395.1 Lachnospiraceae bacterium
GTTCAATAAAGATTATGATGGTTCCGGTTTTGTCCAATGTTTGGGGAACGCATCATAACCGGGCGGTTTTTTACTGCAAAATCGGGTTTTTCCATAAGGAATCCCACGGGTTTTTCAACAATGGTAGAATATGCCCGTTTTCCAGAGAAAGCGGCCATTTCCGCTTCAGGAGGAAGCTATGTCCAAGAAGTTTTACATCACTACGCCAATCTATTATCCTAGCGCGTCTCCCCATTTAGGCCACGCTTACTGCACCACCATGTGCGACATCATCGCTAGAGGCAAAAGGATGCGGGGCTACGACGTTTTCTTTTTGACCGGCACCGATGAGCACGGCGAGAAGATCGAAGACAATGCGAAAGCCAAGGGCGTCACCCCTCAATCTTTCGTCGATGAGATCGTCAATGATAAATTCCTCCCTCTTTGGAAGGCGATGGAAATCAGCAACGACGATTTCATCCGCACGACCGACAAAAGGCACGTTGAAACCGTTCAGAAGATTTTCTCTAGGATGGTGAAGCAAGACGACATCTATCTCTCTTCTTATACCGGATGGTATTGCGTCCATGAGGAATCCTACTGGACGGAGACCCAGGTCGGCCCGGAACATCTTTGCCCCGAATGCCACCGGCCCGTTGAAAAGAAGGACGAACCGGCCTATTTCTTTCGCTGCTCCAAATACGTCGATAAACTCCTCGCCTCTTACGATGCGAACCCCGACTTCATCACCCCCATCTCCAAAAAGAATGAGATGGTGAACACGTTTATCAAACCCGGGCTTCAAGATCTCTGCGTTTCTCGCACCTCCTTTGATTGGGGCGTGCCTGTGCTAGAGAACCCAGATCACGTTGTCTACGTTTGGCTTGATGCGCTTACCAACTACATCACCGCGCTTGGCTATCTTCAAGACGATGACAAGAACTTCCAGAAGTTCTGGATGGATCCGGAGACCGAGATCGTCCACGTCGTCGGGGCGGACATCACCCGCTTCCACACGATCTATTGGCCGATGTTCCTTGAATCCCTTGGACTAAGGAAGCCTAGCCGCGTCTTCGTCCATGGCCTGCTCATGATGAAAGATGGCAAGATGAGCAAATCCAAAGGGAACGCGATTTCCGCCTACCCCCTTATTGACCGCTATGGCGTCGATGCGGTCCGCTACTATTTGCTCTCGGAAGTCCCTTTTGGGCAAGATGGCACCTTCACGCCCGAGCAATTCGTGATGAGGGTCAATCAGGATTTGGCGAACAACCTCGGCAATCTGCTCAACCGCACCATCTCGATGATTATCAAATACTTCAATGGGGTCATACCTGCCTGGAAAGGCGATTTGGATGATCTGGACCAGGAGCTTTCTTCTCTCAATGATAAGACTTTGAAAGCCTATGAGGCGCTTAACGATGAGCTTAAGGTGTCTGAGGCTTACGTCGAAGTCATGAGCCTGATCTCTAGAGCCAACAAATACATCGAGGAGAAAGCCCCGTGGGCTCTTGCTAAAGACCCGATGAAGAAAGAGGAGCTTGAATCCACGATGGCCCATCTCGCCCACGTGCTTTTCAGCGCGGGAGTGATGCTGCAGCCTGTCCTCGTCCATAAGAGCAAAGCCATCTTCGACGCGCTTGGGTGCGCGAAAGAAGAGAGGCTTTATGAGAATATCTCTAAACCGGGATTCCTTTCTAACCACGTCGTGGTGAAGGGCGATCAGCTCTTCCCGCGTCTTGACGCGAACGCCGAAATCGAAGCCATCGCCGCGATGATGGCGGCCCCGAAAGAGAAGGCGGCCGCGTGAAAAATAACGCCACCTCTGTTTTATCCGGCGCCTGTGTTGACCTTTCTTACGAAGGCAAAGGCGTTTTCAAATCCGGTAAAGAGGTCGTGTTCGTGGAGGGGATGTTCCCGGGAGAGGAAGGCGAAGTCGAGATCACCTATCATCGCTCCGGCGCTTCCTTTGGAGAACTTGTGAACCTCACGAAGGCCTCGCCGGACCGGATTGAGCCTCGCTGCAAAATCTGCCACGCCTGCGGAGGGTGCTCCTTCCAGCAGCTGGCCTATGCCGCCCAGCTGGCCTTCAAGAGCAAGAAGGTCGAGGAGCAGTTCCGCAAAGTCGGGCATATGAGCATCAAGGTCAATCCCTGCATCGGGATGGACGACCCCTACTATTATCGAAACAAGATCCAAATGCCCTTTGGCAAAGACAGAAAGGGCAATGTTTATTGTGGCTTCTTCAAAACGAACACCCACGTGATCGTCCCGGTGAAGGAATGCTTCATCGAGGATAAGCGCGCGGTTCATATTCTGGAAACAATCAAAAAACTCTGCAAAACCATTCGCGTCGATCCTTACCAGGAAGATGAAAGGAACGGGGTTTTGCGGCATGTTTTGATTCGCACCTCTTATTATAAGAGCCAAATCATGGTCGTTTTGGTAACGTCCGTGGATAGCTTCCCCGGCAGGAACAACTTCGTTTCCGCTTTGACCAAAGAATGCCCCGAGATCACCACGGTCGTTCAAAACATCAACCCCAGGGTTACCAACGTGATCCTTGGCGAGAAGGAACGGATCCTTTATGGGAAGGGCTTCATCGAGGATTCGCTCTGCGGACTCTCTTTCCGCATCTCCGCGAAATCCTTCTATCAGACAAACCCCGTGATCACCGAGAAGCTTTATTCCTATGCGATGAAGGTCGCGGGACTAACGAAAGATGATGTGGTCTTCGATGCCTATTCTGGCATCGGGACGATCGGCCTCATCGCGAGCAAGCATTGCAAGAATGTCCTCTCGGTCGAGCTTGTGCCTCAGGCGGTCAAAGACGGGGTCAAGAACGCCCAAAGAAATAAGATCGAGAACTTCTCCATGTATTGCGATGATGCCTCTTCCTTTATGGCGCGCATGGCGCGAAATAAAGAGAGCGTGGATGTCTTATTCATGGATCCTCCGCGCAAAGGGGCGGATGAGCGCTTTTTGAACGCGCTTATATCCCTAAAGCCCAAGCGGGTGGTTTATGTCTCCTGCGATCCTTCTACTTTAGCAAGGGACGTTGCTTATCTAAGTAAGAGTTACAAGGTTGAAACGGTGCAGCCCTTTGACATGTTCCCGCATACCAC
>CAVKPZ010000143.1:0-3098 GCA_963658395.1 Lachnospiraceae bacterium
AGTCCGATAATGAGCCTTTTTTAGACCTAAACTGCATTTAGTCTGCAAATTGGCAGAAAATTCAACAACGTTTCAGCCAAAAAAGCCCCATCATATGCTATTGATAACGCTTTCCTGACAATACCAAATCCGTTTGCGATATGATAACGTGACGTAAAAAGAGCGCCAAAAACATGCAAACATTCATTCCCTTGATGCTTGATTCAGCAAGCACAACGCCGATTTGGATCTACATCCTTTTGATGTGCGGCGGATTGGGGACTTTGTTCATCGGGATGACCATGCTCCAATCTTCCACGGAGAAAATCGCCACCAAGGGCTTGAGGAAGCTCTTCGCCAAGACGGCGAACTCCAAGCTCGCGGGATTGGGCATTGGCACGTTGGCCACGATGATCATGCAGTCTAGCGGGGCCACCACCGTCATGGTCGTGGGCTTCGTGAACGCCGGCGCCATGACTCTTGCCCAGGCAACCACCTATATCATGGGCGCCAACATCGGCACCACCATCACCGCCCAACTTGTCGCTTTGGGCGGGCTTAGTTCCAACTCCTTCCCCTTGACGGAAATTCTGATTGCCTTAACCCTCGTTGGCGTCGCTATGCATATGATTTTTGGGAAGAAGCATCCAAAGGTTGCGATGACGGGTGACCTCATCGCAGGTCTTGGTCTACTCTTCCTTGGCTTAGAGACCATGACGAGCAATATGGAATCCCTTTTCCTCGATAATCAGGGGTTAAAGGACTTCCTCACCACCATGAGCAACCCGTTCTTGCTCCTTCTTATCGGAATCATCTTGACGGTACTAGCCCAGTCCTCTAGCGCGGTCACTTCGATTGTCCTTGCCATGGCCATGGCCGGGGCGGTCGTTGGGGGAAGCGGAAACGGGGTCCTTTATCTGATTTTGGGCTCTAACATCGGCTCCTGCTCCACCGCCTTGCTCTCCGCCATCGGCTCCACCACCAACGGCAAAAGGGCTTCGATCATCCACCTTTTGTTCAATGTTTTCGGCTCCGTCATCTTCTTCGTCGTCTTGCTTTGCTGGCCAGATGCGATGGAGATGACTTTCGCGAAGCTTTTCCCCAATAACCCCGCGGTCCAAATCGCGATGTTCCACACCTTCTTCAACGTCGTCTGCAGCGCGCTCTTCCTCCCCTTCACCAAGTTCTTCGTCTTCCTGTCGAACAAGATCATCCGTGATAAGAAGGCAAAGAAGAAGAGCGACCTCCTCGATGAGCGCTTCCTCTCCACCCCTGAGCTCGCTCTTTCTCAAGCGGTTGCCTTCTACCATCTTTTAGGAGGTGAGGCCTTGCGTAACCTGAACGATTCCTTGGACGCTTTCCTAAGCAAGGACGTGAGCAGGAAAAGCGAGATCGAAGAGGGAGAGACCAAGGTCCTTAAAATGTCAAAAGAGCTCAGCTCCTTCTTAGTCGCCATCACAAGCGCCGGCGTATCCCAAGAATCCAGCGCGAAGATCTCCAAGATGCAACTTGACATCGCTGACCTCGTCCGTCTAAGCGAAATCGCCGATAACGTCACGGGCTACACCCGCCACGAAGTCGAGGACGAGCTCGTCTTCTCCGACATCGTCATCGACCAAATCAAAGAGATGAAAGCCAAGCTCGGAGAGATGTTCCGCGCCACCAAAGAGGCTTTCGACAATCCGAGTTTGGAGAAGCTCAACAAAGTCTCTACTTACGAAGACGAAATCGACAATCTCCGCACCACCATGGTCCAAGGGCACCTAGAAAGGCTTGAGAAAGGCATTTGCAAGCCGCAGAACTCCAACACGTTCCTTAATTTGGTCTCCAACTTAGAGCGTTGCGGCGACCATCTTAATTTCATCGCTGAGCGCTCCTGCAGCGCCTATCTCCCCAAAGGCAAGGAAGACAATCTCACCTTGCATCCTTAATGTGAATCCAAGCGCTTTCTCCGCGCAGCCTTTTTCAACGTCCCTTGCACCGCCACCTTTTTAGCAAAATAGAGTCGTCGCGAAAACGCGGGATAAGTCGCAATAGAATAAGACGGTTTCCGTGTGAACGCGCTTCGAGCAAGGATCAATCAAGATAGGCGAGCTTGTTTTGGATGAATTCCTTGAAACGGGGGAGGGCGAAAGAGAGTTTCCCTCTTTCAGGACACATCAAGACGCCCTTTTTGATGAGCCTATCCCGGTAACGGCTAAAATATCCTTTGCTCATCTTCGCTTTTTCTAAAATCAAAGAAACCTTCACGGGTGAGTTGGAATCAAGAGAAACAGCGATTTTTCTTTCGACCTCGGAAAGTGCAGACCAGATTTTCGAATAAGCGTATTCGTCAAGGCCTTCATCGAAAGTGGAGAGGAGCTCTTCGTCTAGTTCCTTTTTCTTTTGCTCAAACATAAGGTATCCAAGAAGTTGGAAAGCGAATGCGTATCCTTTTGTTAGCTTCGCGGTGATTATGGCATTTTCTTTTTTTAGACCGAGCTTGGTCTCGTAGGAAGCAGCAATCGAAGAAAGATTCAAAGGCGTCAAATGTGTTTTAGGCGCGCGGATGAGAAAGGTCATGTTTTTTTCATTCTCCAATGAGGAGATGTTCTCGAACAAACCCGTCGCCAATATAAACAAGGGATAGCCTTCGCCGATAAGCATTTGGAAAGTCAGGGCAAGTTTTCTCATATGCGCGTTATTCGAAGCCTCATCGATGCAAAGCAAAACCTTCTTCCCTTTTTTAGAGACGGCATTCATCATCTTATCAAGCAAATCCTCAACGTTAAGAACCGGGTTCTTTCCGGAAAGAGAGAAAGTGAACCCCTGAAAAGAGAAGCTGAAGTCCTTTTCCAAAAAAAGATGCTTAATTCTCGCGGAACTATAAAGCTTCGCTGCAAAAGCTTCGCGCATGTCATCCTCAGGATTAAGCCCAATCACAATCCAGCCGTCATCTTCTTTGAACTGTTTTGAAATGGCATTGAGCATCACCGTTTTTCCCGAGCCCCTGACGCCAGTGATAATGAAGCAATGCGACATATAATGTGGACCCCGTGTCAAGGACACATAATAAAAATGCCTAATGAATAGGGAAAGGGTGGCTCGGATGCCCGGGCCACCCTTTTCGATTCCTTATT
>CAVKPZ010000144.1:0-3008 GCA_963658395.1 Lachnospiraceae bacterium
GTAGGTACATTTTTAGCGTGCTTTCGTTGATAGAAAGGGCATATTTGAATATAATTCAAAAAGGGCGAAAACTATGGAAGAAAAAAAGATTAGCTTAAACGCCGAGACCATTCTCAAGAAAAAATTCACTCCTAACGTGAAGGGTTATGACCCTAATGAGGTTGATGAGTTCCTCGATTGCGTTATGGAGGACTACCGGGGCTTCGAAAGCTACTACAAGGAAAGCAAAGCCTACATCGTAGACCTTGAGAGTCAGCTTCGCAAAGCCAAGGAAAGCAATAACCAACTGACTTTGGAAAACGCAAAAATGAGTTCTAGGTTAGCTGGGGTTAAGGATTCTTCCAGCGTGAACTCAAGCAATCTTGAGTACATCAATCGAATTAGTCGCCTTGAAACGGCGCTATGGCAGGCAGGTGTTAACCCCGACAACTATAAATGAAACAACATCCGGTCTGGACGACTGCTGCCGTTAGGTAGAGGAAAGTCCATGCTCGCACCGCCTGCGATGGCGGTAGTGATTGCGCTGGGGGAAAAATTAACCCCAGGCACGCGGGAGCGCGTGACGGCGGAGGAACTTCTCCTGCAGAAGGGAATCCCTAAGGTGCCACAGAGACGAGCTTGATGGCGACATCAAGATGAAACGAGGTAAACCCCACAAGCGAGAAACCCAAATTTGGTAGGGGAAGCGCCCAATCCGAACTGAAGGAAAGGGGGCCGGCGAGAGCCGAGATAAATTGCCGTCCTAGACAAAACATGGCTTATAGGACCGGATACTCATCCTTAAGGTTTATGAAGATCAATCTACCGACAAAAATCACCATCTTGCGAATCGTCCTCGTCATCGCTTTGCTTGTTTTCCTCTTTGTCTGGGCGATAGGCGGGAAATTCTTTGGTTGGGTCACCCCCTATCTTGGAGATGTTCCTCTCGTTGGACTGATTGCAGCAATTGTCTTCGTTGTCGCGTCCGCGACCGATGCCTTAGACGGTTATCTTGCTAGAAGCCGCAATGAGGTTACGGATTTAGGCAAATTTTTGGATCCCATCGCGGACAAGATGCTTGTAAATTCCTGCTTGATTTTCTTTACAATTTCATGGGAGTTCTCACTGGATACCCTGCAAATACCCGCGTTTTGCGTCATCCTCATGGTTTTGCGCGATTTGGTTGTCGATACGATGCGTTTTGTTGCTGCCAGCAAAGGCAAGGTGGTCGCCGCGAATATTTTCGGGAAGCTTAAAACCGTTTTCCAAATGATTGCCATCCCTCTGGTGATGCTGAACGGGTGGCCCTTCTCTTACTTTGACCTCTCTTGGAACCCCTTTTGCCGCATCGCCACCATCCTTATATATATAGCCACGGCAATGTCGCTTCTTTCAGGTATCATTTATGTCGTTATGAATCGTCGCGTCCTTAAGGAGGAAACCCATGATTAGCGCACGTGATCTTTTGCAAAGGATGGCTCAACGGAACTTGAAGCTAGGCTGTGTGGAGTCTTTGACCGCAGGGTTGTTCGGCTCGACAATCTGCGAAGTCCCTGGAGCGAGCATCGTCTTTAAGGGTGGCATCATCGCTTATGATCCTAAGGTGAAGGTCTCTTTGGCGAACGTCAAAGAATCCGACATTGAGAAATACGGTGTCGTTTCTCCTCAAGTCGCAATCCAAATGGCGGAAGGGGGAAGGAAAGCCCTGGACGTCGATGTCTGCATCTCTTGTACTGGCAACGCTGGGCCGGATGTCCAAAAAGGAGATAAGCCCGTCGGCACCGTTTACTTAGGACTTGCCTATCAAGGAAATGTTTGGCATCTTCCTTTGAATTTGAAAGGCAATAGAAACGCGATCCGCGAGGCTACGGTGGAAGCGATGATTGCCTTCGCCGCAAGTTTATTTCCAGAAAATTCGAAATAAATTGGGAGAAATGCAGAATTCCCCTTAATTAAAAGGGTGGAGGCACATTAATTATGGTAAAAGCTACTCAAAACAACATCACCGACAAAGACCAAGCCTTGGCCGATGCCTTGCGCTCAATCGAAAAGGCCTACGGCAAAGGCGCGGTCATGCGCCTTGGCGACCATGCCAAAGTCGACGTCGACGTCATACCGACCGGTTCCGTCCTTCTTGATCAGGCTCTTGGCGTGGGCGGCTATCCCAAGGGAAGGATCATTGAAATCTATGGCCCTGAATCTTCAGGCAAGACTACGCTTGCCCTTGAAGCGGTTGGCCAAGCCCAAAAGAAAGGCGGGCGTGCCGCTTATA
Organism: Lachnospiraceae bacterium; assembly: GCA_963658395.1. GTDB lineage: Bacteria > Bacillota_I > Bacilli_A > RFN20 > CAG-826 > Alloenteromonas. The sequence goes on from CAVKPZ010000144.1 coordinate 2,252, forward strand.
TCGATGCCGAGCACTCCATTGATCCAGAATACGCAAAGAAGTTGGGCGTTAATATCGATGACCTTATTCTTTCCCAGCCGGATTCGGGCGAGCAGGCCCTTGAGATTTGCGAAATGCTTGCGCAAAGCAACGCTCTTGACCTCATCGTTGTCGACTCCGTTGCCGCGCTCGTTCCTCAGGCGGAGCTTGACGGAGTAATGTCCGATAACCAAGTTGGTTTGCAAGCAAGACTCATGTCGAAGGGCATGCGCAAAATCTCCGGCGTTCTTGCCAAAACGCGTTGCACCGTGATTTTCATCAACCAACTTCGTGAAAAGGTTGGGGTGCTTTATGGGAATCCTGAAACCACGACTGGCGGTCGTGCGCTCAAATTCTACGCAACAATCCGCCTTGATATCCGCCGCGCGGAAGCCATAAAGGAAGGCTCAAATGTGATTGGCAACACAGTCAAGGTCAAAGTGGTTAAAAACAAAGTCGCTCCGCCGTTCAAAACCTGCGTTATCGAGATGATTTTCGGACAGGGAATCTCGCGGGAAGGCGAAATGCTTGACCTGGGCGAGAAGTACGGCTTCTTAAAAAAGACAGGCTCTTGGTACGAGTACGAAGGCAACAAGATTGGGAATGGCCGAGAGGCTTGCAAAGCGTATCTGAAAAGCCATCCCGACGTTGCTAACAGCATCGAGAAAGGTATTCGCGAAGCGATTAAAAAAGAATCGGACGACGAAGAGCCAAGCGAAGAAGTTGACATTGATTAAAC
>CAVKPZ010000145.1:0-2997 GCA_963658395.1 Lachnospiraceae bacterium
CTATAAATAAAATGAATGTTTTAATTAAATATTTCGCCATTTATTTCGCCAAATATTGATTTATTTCGCCAAAAAATGATTGTCACCTAACAAAAAAAGAAACGCTTGCTGTTTGCGAGATATTGGGTCTTACCCAGGAAGAGTTAGCACGAAAGCTGGGCGTGTCTTTTCAAACGGTGAATCGATGGGTCAACGAGCATAACGAAGCAGAGGCCAATCATATCGAGAAGATTTACTCTTTCGCCTCCGCGAACAAAATCTATCTGAACGATATCTATGAGCAACTGTTTTTCGAGGAATATCAAAAAGACGGCGTCGTCGTGCTCTTCCATGGCTGCAAGACCGCGATCGATTTTCCCATTGACCTTCGCCATTCCAAAAAGAGCAATGACTTTGGCTCTGGGTTTTATTTAGGAGAGTCTTTCAAACAAGCAGCGACGTATATCGCGAATTCTTCGTCTACGAACGTCTATACATTTGCCTTTAATTTAAAGGACCTGCTTGTCACTTCCTTTGATGTCAACCGCGATTGGATGATTGCGATTGCTTATTATCGGGGATGGATCGATCTTTATAAAGATAACCCGATTGTCGAAACGATTGTCTCCCGTGTCGAAAAGGCGGATGTCGTTGTGGCGCCTATCGCTGACAACCGCATGTTTGATATCGTTTCCGAATTTGTCAGGGGCGAAATCACCGATCTGCAATGTCAACACGCCTTATCCGCCACAAACCTTGGGAGACAATACGTCATCAAAAGCGAGAAAGGCCTTCGTAACTTAAGCCTCATCCGGCTGAACTATCTTTCTAAACTCGAAAAGGAGAACTGCGTGAAGCAAAGACTCGAAATGAACAACCTCAGCCAGGACAAAGTGGCCGTGGCGAGAATCGAGTATCGGGGGAAAGGGCATTACATTGGGGAGTTATTCAAATGAGAAAACTGGATTTCAATGAATATAAGCTATGCCAAATTCTTGGCAGGGTTTTCGAAAAATCAATCGAACTGTCTAATCTAAGTTCTCTTTTGTTCGTTCGCAGGTTCATGACCTCGGAAGAAGCCAAGTGCTTCTTTGATAAGACCTATCTTGTTTTGTCTAGCGACGAGGAAGGCATCATCAATGAACTGAATGAAAGATACGCGCCCCCCTTAAAAAAAGAGACGCTTACGAAAAACGAGATGTATTGGATTGGCTATATCTACGGGGCCTTGAGCTTCCTATATGAGTTGCCCGGGAAGTCCGTGTATCGTTTATTTCCCGCGAGGGAAATCGTGAGATACTACAACATCTACCATACTTTCGGAATCGAAGAGGCCACGGAAAGGATGATGGAGAACATCGGATACAAAAAAGTTGACCCCACCGAAAAAGGCGTCCAAATCATGAGGCGTCTCTATGGTTTTTCCTCTTAGCCGTCTTTTAAGGGGCTTGGTCTGCGACGTCATGGGCATCTTAATTACGCACACTTATTGTTGCCTCCTCTGGGAGCAGTATGAGCAAAGAAGCCGCTCATCCTTTGTTCACCTTTAGGAGAGTGGTATTTAAGGCTTCCGCAAGGGAGGCGCTCGGCGTTTCAAAGCCGCTATTGATCCACTTTTCCAAAACGCCAAAGATGCCAGATACGACAAAAACGGATTCGATGAGGTTGTATTGAGGACTCATCGCTGGATCAATCTTCGCGTTTTCAGCGATGACGTCGGCATAGAAAGCTTTCTTGATTTTATACATCGCGTTCCCCTCATTTGAGCGGAGGAGCGTCACGAAAAGGTCTTTGTTCGCTTCGATGTATTCGATCAGCAACCCCGAAAGCTTTCGGCTGTTGTCCGCGTTTGTCGAGGGGTAAGAGGATTTGAAAATATCGCGAAGTCCGTCGATGAGCTCTTTTTCGACCTCTTCGTATAGATATAGACATCCCCATAATGAAGATAGAACGTCCCTCTTCCTAGATCGGCCAGCCGGGCGATTTCAGCAACGGTGATCTTGTTTAAGCTCTTTTCTTTCAGCAGTTTGAGGAAGACCCTTTTTATCAACTGCTCCGTTTTCTTGTTGCGTCTATCTTCCATCTTTTGCCTCTTTTCTGAACACATCGATTCAGGAGTTCATTTCTGAACAAATTCTGGAATCGTGAGCAGCGGGAATCGCTGCCTCACATTTATACTAAACACATGGTCAATGGTAAACGCTTGTTTATTAATGGACTAAGCGATGCAAGGAGAAGTAAGAACGATGGTTGAATACAGGAATGCGCGCAAAAGCGAGTTGAAGGAAATCGCAAAGATGGTCGCCGAGACGTTTGGGGAATACCCGATGTACACGCTGACGTTTCGCGACAAATTCGCAAGTTGCGATGACTTTCTCCGATACATAACCAAGCTGAATCGGGTGCATATTTCGTCCAATGCGCGGAAGCATCATTGCTTCGTGGGAGTCGAAGGCGGAGAAATCGTCTCCGTTGCCCTTCTCCAGGATCCGAGAAAGAAACGAATTACTTTGCTGGACTACATCCTCTCTGGGGGCGTTCGCCTGCTTATTCCCGTTGGCATCCGCAGGCTTCTTGATTTCTTTCGTCTTTCCAACCAGGCTCGCCGGGAATGCGAAGCTAAACACAAAGATGCTTGGTATATTGAGCTGCTCGCCGTTTCTTCTAAGCATAAAGGCAAAGGATATGGAAAGGACATGATTTCCAATTGCTTGATCCCCTTCGTCAAGCGTCAATTAGGCAAGGAGATCGCTTTGATCACGAACACGGAAACGAATTGCCGGTTCTACGAGAAAAACGGTTTTATGAAGTTCTCGCAAAGCGAGTTGAACTGGAACGGGGAAGAAATCATGAACTTTAGTTTCGTGAGGGCAATATAGTTTGCTTCTCTTTGGACTGTATCTCTTATATCTCCTTCCGTGATGTTGAAACGTTTGAATTCTGAGATAGCGTCTTCTTCCGCTTGCCAATTTGCAGACTAAATGCAGTTTAGGTCTAAAAAAGGCTCATTATCGGACT
>CAVKPZ010000146.1:0-2972 GCA_963658395.1 Lachnospiraceae bacterium
AACATCTTGAAAAGAAGTCACTCGGTTTCCTTATTTTTGTCGAAAGTATCGTTTAAGGCGTTTTCGCAAAAGATAAATTAGGTGCAAACCATTTTCTTCCGACAGCATCGAGAAAACGATTTTGAGCCGCTACGATAAGAGATTAAAAAGCCTCCTGTTTCTCATCGCCCCTCGAAAAGGCAAAAGAACATATAGCAAGGAAGATAGGTCGTCTTCCCTTCTATCTTGAATTGCTTCGGATGAACGACATAGCCCTCCCCGATTCGCTTTGGAAAAGAGGCGGAGAAGCGAGAATAGGAGATTGTCGAGTAGTTCCTTGAGGACTTCACCTCGATGGGAATCACCTTGCTCGAGGAGAGGTTCCCATCCGTGAGGAGGAAATCGACCTCGATGTCGTTCTGATGAATCTTCTCAGACCGATGCGCGTAGAAATAGAGGTCATTCCCGCTGCAGGCGAGGCTTTGGGCGATAACATTCTCGAAGAACATCCCCTCGTTGACACCGAGCTGGTCGTTTAATAGCTTCTTATAGACTTCCTCGTCGTTAGAAACCCCAGAAGAGAAAGCCATGCTCATCAATAGACCGGTATCCCCCATGTAGCATCTCACCGAGGATTCTTTCTTATTGAGGGCCAAAGCCATGCTTGGATCAGTGCAGCGGAAGCAGTTATTGACCATCATTGAGTCCCCAAGCCAGTAAATTGCGTCTGCGTAATCATCGAAAGTGGCATTGCCGTCGATTTTGTCTAGGACGACCGCTTTTTCGTGGCGCGAAAGGAAACCGGGCATCCCCTCAAACAGGCGCCCTGCCTTCAGGCGGTAACGCTTATCCGCCTTTTGAATGTCATCGCGATAAAGCGAGAGGATGAGGCGCTTCACGGAATCCGCCTTCGCAAAGGATTCGCCCGAGGAAATATAGGCGAGGACGCTTTGGGGCATCCCCCCGACGATCATGTACTCCTTGAAAAGGGTCTTCGCCTCTTTGTGGAGCGCGTTATCAAAGGGAACCTTATCGTGAAAGGCCTGCTTGATGGCCTCGGCGAGCGTTCGCTTGCCTCTTGCCCAAAGGTATTCCTCAAAATCGAGGGGATACATCTTAGCCTTCCTCTCCTCCGAAGGGATGGTGATTCCGTCCGAATTCTCCTTGATGGAGATAAGCGAGCCAGTCTCAATGTAGTCGTATCTCCCGTCTTTCACGAGGTCCTTGATGCATTCTCTGGCCTTTGGGAAGCGTTGGATCTCGTCGAGGATGATGAGCGACTCCCGAGGATAGAGATCCACAGAGGTCAAAATGGAAAGTCGCTGGAAGAAGCGGTTGAGGTTAGCGGGGTTTACGTTGTCAATGAAATTCTGCTTGATGTCCCTGCTGGCGGTGCGGAAATCGATGAAGATGTAGCTTTTGTAATTAGCCTTAGCAAAAGCTTCGGCGATTGTGCTTTTCCCCACTCGCCTCGCCCCTTCGATTAGAAGCGCGCTAGTGCCGTTATCCTCTTTTTTCCATGCAGCAAGCTTGTCATAAATCTTCCTTTTAAAGACAATATCCATAAAAATCCGCTCCTGTCGAATTTATTTTATGCAAACCATACTTTTGCGGCAAGTAGAAATTGGCATAGAACCAACTTTTGCGGCAAGTAGCAAGAATGCCTGAAACGCCTGAGAGAGTTGCAAGAAGTTTTTGTAAAGAGCGTTCCGGAAGCCCGCTCTAGTTTTCGATTTTGAATCCGGCCTTTTTCTCCTCGCTTAGCTCAGACAGATAATTCAACTGTTTTGCGTTGCTGTTGTGGCCCTCGCAGGCCCTGGAGAGGACAATCAGCGCGGAATCCTCCGAATTGAACTGCATTCTCTTCCTTGCCGCTCTTTTGATAATGGAGCTCAGCAACTCAATCGCGTTTGAGGTGTAGATCGAGCACCGTATCGGCGAGCCATCCAGCATCAAGAGATTGCTCCATATTAGCGTCTATCATTCAAACGTTCCCCTTGCTCGATGCAAACTGTCATTCTCTCATTCATTAGGCTTTATTATGTGTCCTTTTACAGGATGTCCAAATTGGCTTGCCTCGGCGATTTTACAATCGCGGCTCGCCTTGCCTTTGGATGATCTCAAGGAATTCATCGACCTTTACAATTTTGATACCCTCGAATTCCTTGATGTCAAGGAGATCGTTGTCGCCACTGACGATAAAAAGGGCTTTGCAGCGGAAGGCGCAGTCTAGGAATTTGTCATCGTCGGCGTCGCGCGAAACATGGACCGAATCGGTATCTTCGATAATCGACAGCGAGTTTACGAAATGAATCAAAGGGTCGCCCTCAGGCTTCTTCTTGCCTTTTTTGTCGATCATCCTTTGAAAGATCTCGATATACTCGGACACGATATCCGGCGTGGCGTAAGCCTCGATCCCGCTTAAATGGTTAACGGCCATGCTCAAAATCTCAAACGGCTTCCCTTTGAAGAAGATGGCTGAGATCACCACGTTCGTATCGATGACGATCTTCATCTAGCCCTCTTTTCGGCGCGGTATTTCTTGATGGTGTCCGCGATGTCTTGCTCTTTGATCCCCGCTTCCTTCGCGAAGCGGACCGTCTCATTGATTTCCTTTTCAAAATCGCCTTCGCTGGGCAATTCGAGTTTCTTGAGGACGATGGCCCCGTTCGTCCAATAAGCCACGAGCTTATCGCCGGAAGAGAGGGACAGGTTCTTCCTTAGGGCGTTTGGCAGCACGAGCTGCCCTTTCGTTGATAGGGTCAGCACATCGATTGGCATCTCACTAGCCTCCTTATTTGTAAGATTTTCTTACACAAGGATTATATTATATGTCTTTGCGCATGAGTCAAATGAAATGTTTGCGGTGCACCACCGCTTAGTTTATCTACTAATCTCCGAACATTCCCTTGCACTTTGATCAGCGAAAAACCGTTTTGAGGCATCCGACCGACCTCTTTTGCTTGCCCTCAGCCTAATGGAATCCGCAATAA
>CAVKPZ010000147.1:0-2932 GCA_963658395.1 Lachnospiraceae bacterium
CTCGTGATCTTCTCCGTGACAGGGAGACATGTTTGACCACTACACCAATGGTCCGTCTGCGCTGTTGCGCGAGAAATATTATCCAAACTTCATTGGGATATTTCAACAGGAAATTTTGCCAATTTCTCGCGCTTAGCGTAAAAAGGTCGGGCAAGTGCCCGGCCTTAGACTTAATAGTTCACGACGGATAATTCGAAGTAAGATTGCGGATGATTGCAAACGGGGCAGATTTTCGGCGCGAATTTCCCGATTACGATATGCCCGCAGTTGCGGCACTTCCACACCGCTACGTCTTTAGAGACGAACACAACGCCTCCTTTGACGTTTTCTAGAAGCTTTTTATAACGTTCCTCATGATGCTTTTCGATCTCGGCGACCATGCGGCATTTCGCGGCGATTTCGTGAAAGCCCTCTTCGTCGGCGATTTTGGCGAATTCCGGATACATGGTGTTCCATTCATAGGATTCGCCGTTGGCGGCTTCGTCTAAGTTGTCGGAGGTAGACTTAATATCGCCGCCCTCGAGATATTTGAACCACATCTTCGCGTGTTCCTTCTCGTTGTCGGCAGTCTCCAAGAACAAGGCGGCAATCTGCTCATAGCCCTCTTTCTTGGCCTTCGAGGCGAAGAACGTGTACTTATTTCTCGCCTGAGACTCGCCCGCAAAAGCTTCCTGCAGGCATTTTTCGGTTTTAGATCCTTTTAGTTCCATGGGTAAATCTCCTTTATGCCTATATTATACGAAAAGAAGGAAACTCGTGTTGAAAGATGCTCACTCTTTTGGGGCGGGCAAATAAGAAATATGTTCAATGTTCTCTTCTTCGGCACTGTAATCGAGCATGAATTCATAAACGGCGTCGCGCAATTCTTTTTTCCTTTCGGGAATCGATTTCTTCATGTCCGGGTAAAAGGGCCGGGATACATGGATTGTCATTTTGGGTTTTCGATATCTTGAGAGAAAATGAGGTTTTCGGTAAGTCGTGCAAAAAGCGACGACGGGAGCCCCTAAGGTCGCAGGATAAATAAAAGAGTCGTCGGGGAAATTTCGAATATGGGTGCAATAAGGCCAGATGTGCTTCTCAGGATATATGACAATCGCCCTCTTTTGAGCATAGCGATGGCGAATGGCCTCTTCGAAGGCCTCCTTATGATCCATATCCGGGATGGGCAAGCAGCCCAGCATCGAAACGAGCGGCCGAATGAAAGGAATAGAGATTGCATCGCTATCGGCAAGAACATAGCTTCTCTTGGGGTTGCCTACGAAGCACTGCACAAGCCAAGCGTCAGCGATCTGGGTGTGATTCCCATAGAAGAAGACGCCCCTATGGAAGAGAATGCGAAGGTTCTTTTTCCCCTTCACTTTCACCCCATACCCAATCTTGCCGACCAGCCAAAGAATAGGGAAGGCGATGAAATAATATAAGAAAAAAGAAAAGGCTGACCAAAATGGGTTGTGCCGATGAAGATATTTGTATTTCGGCGGGAAGGGCTTCTTCTTGATGTTTGTCCCCGCGAAATCGTCATTCAACGCATCGTGGTAATAAACAATCTTCGGCGTTTTGCTCATAATTTCGAATCTTATTTTACTAGCAAAGGGGCAAGAAGCAACAAAAGGGGGCGCAAAAAAGGCCCGGTTAGGGGCCTAGTTTACATGGTTGCGGGGGATGGCTTCGATCCACCGACCTCCAGGTTATGGGCCTGGCGAGCTACCGGGCTGCTCTACCCCGCGATGTCTGCCGTTTGGCGGCAAGCAGTATGATAGAGAGCCTCAGGGCACTTGTCAAACTTTTTTAGAAAAACGATAGAGCCTTGCGCCGAAGTCGAGGATCACGGCAACATCATCGCCTAACCCGGTCCCGCTCCACTCCTGTTTGAGGCGAATCCCATCACCAAGCAAAGCCGCGCCACTAATGGTCCCGGCAAATTTCTCATTCCCCATTGATTTATGACGGCTCAATTCATTCACCAGGAAACCCTCCTCTTTAATATGGATTGGGGAAACCATATTGACGAGACCGCCGAAGCGCAAGAAAGAGACATTCTCCTTTCGAACGGAATATTCATATATCGAAGCGGGTTCAAGCATTTCGAGGCGAAGCTTCATGGGGTCTGGGGTAGGATTCTGAATGGAACGGACCAGATTGACGAGAGCGTTTCCGTCTTTGTGCGCTTCCTGAATGAGCGCCCCGCGGTCCTCGTAGTCCTCAATAAGTCGGTATTCGCCGAATTGGAAAGTCTCGCGGTTCTCTTTATAAAAGGAGATCTGAGCAGAGATTTCTTTTTCATCGATGGGGTTCAAGTCATTGGGATTAAGCTCATATCCAAGCACCCCAAAAGAGGCAACGTCGAATTTCGCATCAAGGCTCGTCTTGCGCAGCGTCTGATGATTTGTCTTTGCCGAAACGTGATTCGACATCACCGATAAGGGGTAGCCAAGGACCATGGCTTTTTGGATCTTCGAGCGTTGGAAAGAGTCGGTGTCGTCGCTTACCCAGCCGGTATCAAAGAAGGAAAACATGCCTAAATCGTTTCTTCCGCCTCCGGAAGCGCAGTTCTCCATCCAAAGATTCGGGAAGGTTTTGCGGAGTTTTTGCAGCAAAGCGTAAAGAGAAAGGATATAACGGTGAGAGAAAGCCCCGGAATTCTTTCCTATGTCAGAAAACACCCGGTTGTAATCCCACTTAATGAAATCAATTTGGCCTTCGTTCACGAAATGCGCAATTCGCTCATAAAGATAATCCCTGACTTCGGCTTTGGTCAAATCCAAAAGGAGTTGATTTCTACCCAAAGAAGGTTCTCTCCCTTCGCAGGCGATTGCCCAATCGGAATGGTCTCGATAGAGATCGCTATCCGGAGATATCGCTTCGGGCTCGAACCAAAGTCCGAAGAGCATTCCTTTTTTGTGAAGATACTCTCCTAAGCCTTTTATGCCGT
>CAVKPZ010000148.1:0-2866 GCA_963658395.1 Lachnospiraceae bacterium
TCTTTTGCCCTTTCCAATACCTTCTGAATTCCTATTTCCCGTTTGACCCTAGCTCTTGTAGGACCACGGCTTCGGGGCAGCTCAATCATTTTATGATGGAGCAGCTCTATTCCGATGAGCTGGATTTCGACGCGAGGTTCGAGGAGGGCTCAAAAGCCTACCGGAAAACTTTCGAGCGAAACCATCAGCCTTTTACCGCGGAAGAAGAAGGGTTCCTAGCCATATACAAATATTGGCTAAAGAAGTGTATGGATGGCCTTCGCCTTCTTAAGAAAGAAGATGGCGTGAAGCTCAGCGAAAAAGCCGAATGCGATGTTTCTTATACATTAGAAGGTGGCGAAGGAGAGAGATATCTCTTTTCCGGCCGCGTCGATAAGATTCTTTTCACCAAAGGCGAGGACGAGACTTACTACACAATCGTCGATTACAAATCCGGGGCCGAGGACTTTGAACTTGAAAACGTCTTCCTTGGCGCTTCCACTCAGCTTCCTTTATACGCGCTTGCTTTAAAGGATAAAAAGAACGCAAATTTGATAAATGGGGCCACTTTTGCGGGCTTTGGAATCCATCATTCCTATCTTAAGAACATCCATAAACTGGTTAAAGACGATTGGATTGAGGAGAACGTTTGCACCAAGGAAATGAAATTCAAAGGGCCTTTGTATAGCGGAACAGATTTTTGGGAAGGCCTTGATCCCACCGCCTTCAAAAAAGGTAAGAAGGAACTTAGGAGCAACTTGGGGGATTATTTTACTTCGAAAAACCTATTTGACGATGAGCGCGAAGACAGTCTTTTTGACGATGATACCCTCTACACAATGGACCATCTTTTGGAAGACGCAAGAAGAGGGCTAATGATCGCGATAAAAATGATTGAGAGTAACGAATTCCCCATCGCGCCTACTTCTCCGGATTTGGAAGGAGACTATCGAACGCTGACGTGTGGGAGATGCTCTTTCGGCGATATCTGTTACCGAAATAAGGCGCGTGACGCGGTTTCTTATCACGATTTAAAGAATGAGCATTTTGCCGAAATGAGGGAACGGGAGAGAATCGACGATGAAGATTAATAAGAATGATTACAATCCTGAGCAATACGAAGCCATCATTGCTTCCAGCGACATTAATATTTTGATTTCGGCCGGCGCGGGCTCAGGCAAGACCAAAACTTTGTCCAATCGCGTCAATCGTTTGATCATCGAAAAAGAAGTTGATCCTAGCGCTTTGCTCGTTCTCACTTTCACCGATAATGCTGCTCACGAGATGGAAGAGAGGATTGTGAATTCCTTCACAAAGGACAGCGACCCCGAGGTCCGCGCCTTGGGGGTCAAAATGCTTTCCTCGCATATCCAGACCTTTGATTCCTTCTCCCAGTATTTGGTTTCTACTTACGCGAGCAGGCTAGGAATCGGCTCTGCGATTTCGATTCTCGATGAGGCGATTGAGAAAACTAAAATCAACGTCTATCTAGATGAGATATTCAAAAACCATTACGAAAACCCCGCCGAACATGATTCTTTTGTTGAAACGCTCACGAAATACAACTCTTATGGTGATTCCAACACCAAGAAAGTCGTCTTGGATATTTACCGAAACCTCCAGAAACTCATGCCAAAGGCGAAGAAAGAGTTTTATGAGAAATATGACGAGCGTTATTTCAGCAGAGAAAAATTCCTCGCCATGCGACATGAATTCGTCGAAATTCTAAAAAAGAAAGTCACGACCGTTCTGCTCAAATTCGCCTACAAATGGAATTATGAGGCGAGTCTTCAAAGCCTCGACCAGGTAAATGAATTTTTTTCTAGGCCGACGTTCTTCCAAAGCCCCGTTTACGTTACGACGGGCTATGACTTTTTGGACGCCCCTTATCAAGAAGTCTATTCTTTGCTTGGCTTAGACGATGATTCTTTTATTGCGAAGGTTCAGCAATATCATGAAGAGAAATTTGGCAAAAAGTTCCCGCCCCTCAAAAAGAAAGACCTAGAAGGCATAGAGGACGAAAGAGACCTAAAGGGGCTTTATACCTTGCTTACGCATGTTTTTGACACCCAAGACGCGACTCTTATTGCCGCTTGCAAGCTCTTGAAAAACGTCGATGAAGATTACAAGGCATATCTTGAATGCCAAAAAGACGTGCACGTCATTCTCCAAATCGTAAAAGAACTTGAGGACAAGCTTCTCACCTATAAAAAAGAAACCAATTGCTTTACTTTCGCCGATGTTTCCTCGATGTCTTTGCGCCTTATGACGGAGTCTGAATTTGAGGACGTCGCCGAAGCGGTTCGTTCCAGATTCTCCTACATCATGGTGGATGAATACCAAGACACGAATGATTTTCAGGAAGCTTTCTTAGACTCCCTCCTGAAGCCGAACAAAGAGGGGAAACAGGCCCATCTCTTCTGCGTCGGCGACCCCAAGCAAGCCATCTATGCCTTCCGCAATTCCAATGTGAAACTTTTCATCAACCGCCAGGAAAGACTCGAGAAGGATCCTGATTCGAAAGTCATCCACATGAACAAGAACTATCGTTCCGGCCCCCATTTCCTTGAGGAGGTGAACTATCTTTTCAAATTTTGCATGAGAAAAGACCAGGGCGATGTCGATTATCTTGACCCCGGGGAGCAGTTAGCTTATGACGGCTCCACCTATCGGAAGGAATATCCTTACTTTGGGATAAGCCGCATTATCTCCGCGCGAGGAAGAAGCCGCTTCGTCAATCCAATGGATTTCGAAGTCCACGCCATCGTAGATGACATCAAGAAGAAAATTGAAACGGGCTTCCCTGTTTATGATCGAAACGCGGATTCGATTCGCCCCTGCCAATACAGCGATTTCGCGATTCTTTGCCGCACGAAGAATAGTTTTC
>CAVKPZ010000149.1:0-2836 GCA_963658395.1 Lachnospiraceae bacterium
AGGAAGCAAAGTCCTCAAATTCAAAATAAGTGTCTACAAAATGTTGACTAGTGCAAATTTAAGTTAAATAACTTGCTCTGAGAAGGCTTACTTTGGAAATTGGCCGCGAAAAGCAATTCGCAGTTTCGAACTTTTGACCGCCTTAATCGAGAGACGGCCCTTTTGCGAAAGTGAGGTAAACGCCATGCGGGACGAATCTTGTGAATTTTGAGATTTTCCCGGTTAAGCGTGGTATGGATTCGTTTTGAAAAAATATCCATCGCATCAAGAAAATTTAAATTTAGTTACCTTTTCGCAACATCGCTTTGGTAGATATTTTCCGTGAAGGAAACTCGTTTCCAGAAGTGGATGTAGTTGCCTTCGCTTCTCTTAAGGGCTTTTGCTTGAGGGCTTTCTTTTTCTAGGCGTTGAGTAGGCTATCTCTTTTTGATAAAGTTTGTCCGGTCAATTTCTCAGGGGGTCCTTTATGAGAAAAAACGTTGCCTTCATCGCCCTTGCCTTGCTTAGCCTAGCTAGCGCATGCGCTAATAACAATCAGGAGGGGAAGAGCGACGTCTCGCTAAGCGACATCTCCGAAGATGCGAGTTTGAACAGCGATAGCGTTTCTAGCGGGGATGATCAATCTGCCGATCCGCCGTCTAGCGAAGATCCCCTTCCCGATAGCGAGAATACCTCTAAAGATAGCGATAAGGAGGATTCCCATGAGGCGAATTGCCTGAAGCTTCTCACTTCTTTGGATGAGATCAAAGGCTGCAAGAAGGTCGCAATGGTCGCTAAAGACGGCTCGAGCTACTATGGCTACACCGGCGTCGCCAAAGAGAATTACTCCTGGTATCACCTCGGGGAATCTCTCACTGCCGTTTCCGGTCACGATGGCTTATTGAAACTAGGCTCTTCGACGAAAGAGCTCATCCTCACTTTCTCTAACGACAAAGTATCCGTGAAGGTGGGGGACAGCTACCTTTGGGGAGGCATGGTCACTAGCTCTAACAAAGAGCATGCGAACCTCGGCTTAAAAAGCGAGGAGACCTTCCTTAACATCGATGACCTTGGGAACGGCGACTTCAACCTCTTTAGCGATGATGGGGTATACGTCGAATATTACAAGGGCAGTTTCTGCGGGGCCACTTCTAGCTACAAAGACAAGGCTCTCGTCTCTTTCTATTCCTACCATTACGAGGAAGGCCTCGATTCCTCGGGCGGCGACACCGACCCCATTGAGCCTACGGATGGGAACGAGTACTGGTCGACGCTAGATCTAACGAAGACCGGGAACGCCTTCAGGGCGGATCTTCAGGAGCTCATCCAAAATTACAAGACGAACTCGACCACCTACGATGGCTGCAAGGCGATCGGAGCCGCCGCGGCGTCTTATCCTGTGGGCTCTAGCACCTTCGTGCCTTTTTATCACGCCGCGCCTAACGTCACCGAGGGGGTGAGCGGCAACGGGGCGATGACCGCGACGATTGGCAGCTGCAACAGAGAGCATACCTGGCCTAACAGCAGAGGATGCGGGGAAAGCGGTGGGCCCGCCGCGGACCCCTTCATCATCCGCCCGACCTTGAAGGAGGAAAACAGTTCAAGAAGCAATTACTTCTACGGCAATTCCTCCAGCAACGAATGGGATCCCGCTAGCTGCGGATACGAATACGCTAGGGGCGAGGCGGCGAGAGTCACTCTCTATGCCGCGACCGCCTATTATGGCACCTGCGGGAGCCGCGGTTCTTCTAAGGGCACCGCTCCGATGGAGCTCTCCAACAACCCAAGCGATGCCACTAGCCTCCACACGATGGGCACGCTTAAGACCCTTCTAGAATGGAATGAGAAATACGCGCCCACCGCGATGGAGATCCAGATTAATAATTATCTCTGCAAGAACGGATACGGCAGGAACCCCTTCGTGGATGAGCCGAAGTTCGCTTCCTACATCTGGGACTCGAATGGGGTAAGGGCCTAATCCTTACTATATATAGGTATCCAGGCAGCCTCGGGGCTGCTTTTTAGACAAGGGAAGGCAAAAACGATATATTGGTAACCGCTTTCATAGAAAGAAGAATCCCCATCCTATCGCTAGAAGTGGGGGAGTGGGCTTTTTGGTGGCTTTTTGACCCCTTGCTTATGGGGTCTCCCCGCTTCTAGAATTAGGCACGTGGAAAATCTCTCGCTTCGCTTGAAACGACGCATGTGCTAAGAAGGGCTTATTGTCTTTATTTTCGCGTTTCAGGGGGCGAAACCACGAAAAGGAGAATAAAAGCATGAAAAAGAGAACATTCATCATGGGCTTAGCTGCGTTAGCTTTGGCCTTTGGCTCCGCCGGTGTGATCGGGGGGGTCTCCTTAAGCGCGAATAACAGCGCGATTATGACGAGGGCGGAAGACGAAGAGACTACGACTACGCTTGCGTTTGGCAGCGCTAAGGGCAGTTGGAACGATAAAAGTGCTAGTAGCTCTTTCACTGATTCCTTGTCGACGACATGGACTTCAACCGTAGTTGGAACAACTTCCTTCACGCCCCAGGGTTCTTACAGCCAAATCGGCTCTTCTAACAAGCCCGCCACTTCTATAAGTGTTGTCGGAACTTTGAAAAATTCTGATAATGTCATAACCTCCGTTTCAGTGAAAATGGGTGGCTTCAATGACACGGCAGGAACGGTGACTCTATCGGTAGACGATGTTTCCGTTGGAACGGGCTCTTTAAGCGGAACTACTGATGTCACGATTTCCTCCACCGGCACGCTTTCTGGCAATAAAATATCTATTTCCGTTGCAAGCATCGCCAAAGGTGTGAAAATCTATTCGATAACTTACACAACGAGGCCTTCCGCCGAGCCTTCGGT
>CAVKPZ010000150.1:0-2739 GCA_963658395.1 Lachnospiraceae bacterium
TTGGAATCCTGGAAAAGCCGGCGAAGGCCCCGAAGAAGGGCCCCGGAAGGCCGAAAAAGAACGCTATATAGTCCTATAAATTGGGAAAGTCTTACTTATTTCTACACCTATGTCTCTAACTACACGAACCTGCCCTATGGCTATGAGAGTTTGCTGAGCTCTTTCTGCACGGAGAACGATATCAACGGCTTGGATGATTTGACAAGCTTCTTCCTGGCAAGATGCGAGCTCGACAACAGCCTCAGCAATCAGAAGGGAGATGCGATTGCCTACTTCCTGAACACCTCCCATAAAGGGAACTCCAGCGTGTTCGCGGGAGCCTATGCCCTGATCGCGCGTTACCTGGGGACCCCGGCGAGGTTCGTCGCAGGCTACAAAACGACTTCAAAAGGGAATAGACGCACGAACGTGAAGGAAAGCGACACCTATTATTGGGTGGAGACCTATGTAAAAGGCTATGGCTGGCAAAGAGTCGATCCCATCGCCGAGCTGAAGGCCCGCCCGATTGACCCGATCGAAATCACTCTCTCCGCGAGTTACGAGGGTGAGTACGACGGAACGCTGAGAACGCCGAGCGTAGAGAACATCGAGGTGAAAAAGGGCGAGCTGTTCACAGGCGACGAAATCTATGACGCCACCTTCCCTGATTTTGCGCCCCAGTATTGCCCCGACTTTTCGACGCTGCCTTTTGGAGGAGCCAAAATCCGCGACAAAAACGGGAACGACGTCACCGAGCGTTACAAAATAGCCTACGATTGGAACGGGAGCTACCATATCTCGAAGAAAGAGATCACGATTGAGACCGATGATATTGAATTGCTCTCTTCCGAAGAGGTGACAAAAGAGAGCCTGGATGGCTTGAAGTTGCAGGAGAGCTTAACTAGTTTAGTCGCGGGTGACACCTACGAAATCCTTTATCCTGACTCGGTCCTAGGCTTCCATTCCGTGGGCGAGGAGTTCGACAACAACCCGACCATAAAGATTTTTAGCGCGAGTGGCGATGAGGTCACGAATTCTTGCTACGTCATCAACTACGTCTACGGCAAGGTAAAGGTCGTTTCTTCGGAGAGCTAAGATGGCAAGGTATTCCGATTACGAAAAGAAGCTCGCCCCTTGGGTGAAGGCCAAGAACTTCGTGGTCAGGCACCGCGTGCTTTTGCTTTGCCTCGTTAGTGCGGCAATCTGCGCCTCGGCCACGCTCACCTCTACCAAAGGGGTCGTGAAAGAGGAGACGGTTGTGAATAGCCACGTCACCTATGGCGAGCTGCTTTCTTATAGCGCCTCGGCTTTCATGGGAGAGGTGTCCTACGAATTCAGCCCCGCGAAAGAGGAAAGCTGGTCTAGCCTAGTGCCTAGCGAGGTCGGCAGCTACAAGATGAGGGCCAAAAGCCTCAATTCCTTCGGCGGGGATTATTATGGCTCCGTCCATTATTTCACGATCGACCCTTATGCGACCTCTTGCTCCCTCGCCTCTACTTCCTATCCTTATGGGAACAAGCCTAGCCTCTCCATCGCCCTCATCGGGAACGACAGGGTCGCGGACTATGACGTCGTTTACGACGACATCTCGAAAGAGAACCCCGTCGCCTCGATCGCGAATCTAAAAATCGAAAACGAGGCTGGGGGAGATGCGACGGGCAATTATGCAATCACCTTCTCTTCTAGCGAGGTGAGCCTTTCGAAGAGAAGCCTAGGGCTGACCTTTAAGAGCAAAAGCTTTGTCTTCGATGGCCAGGAGCATTCCCTTGAGGACGATTTCTATACCCTGAAAGGGGAGCTAGCAAGCGGCGACGAGATCGTCTTCGAGACGAATTCGATCATCAACGTTGGCTCGATCACCTCCGCTAAAGAAGGCTCCATCAAGGTGATACGCGATGGCAAATACGATGTCACCAAGCATTACAACATCGTCACGGATTACGGCTCTTTGACAGTGAGGAAGGCCCCTCTTTCGCTTAAGAGCGCTAGCCTCAGCAAAGAATACGACGGGAACCCCTTCGCCGAAGAGCAATACGCGAACGTGATGAAGACTGGCCTTCAGGGGGGCGACGAGGTCAGCATCGTCTATGGCAATCAGTCAAGTAACGTCGCTCCGGGGACTTATGGCAATACCTTCTCCTATGAATTTTCCTCGGGTCAAGAAGGGAATTACGAAGTCACCTCAGAATATGGGACACTGACAATCAGCAAGCGCAAACTCGGCGTGAGCATCTCCGGAAGCCACGCTTACGCTGGCTCGAAGTTCGCTGGGGTCATTCCTAGTAGCGAGGTCACTTATTCGGGCTCGGGGCTATTAAGCAACCACACGGCCACTTTCTTCGTGGAAGAAAGCCAAGAGGAAAGCTGCTTAAACAACAGGCCCAATATCATTCCTAAGATCGTTGATGAGGATGGGCGCGACGTCACTTCCTATTACGAGATCGCCTTGGAGTCCTCCTCTCTCCGCTACGAGAAAAGAGAAATCACGGTCAAGGCGAAGGACGTTAGCTTCGTTTACGATGGCCAAACGCATATAGGCGAATTCGAATGCCTCGGTTTGGCGGAAGGGGATACCATCGAATATTCCGAGGAGCCTTTTTCGGCCAAGGAGCTGCCTGAAGATTCGAATGTCCTCACCTATGAATACGAGCCGAGAATCAAAGGCGTTTATCATGGGGGCGAGGACCGGACGAAATACTATGATATCAAGCTCGCGAAGGGGACTTTCACTTTGTCGGCCCGCCCTTTGTCTGTCTTGCT
>CAVKPZ010000151.1:0-2732 GCA_963658395.1 Lachnospiraceae bacterium
TATCTCTCCTGAGGAAGAGAAGGAGCTCAAAAAAGGAGGGGAAGTCAGAGACGTCGATTATTCTTCTCTTATGGAGAAGCGTCCGCCTCTTCCGAGAGGCAAACTTTGGCGGTTTGATGAGCCTGAGTTCAACGATCTAACTAGGGATGAGAAACTAGAGAAGGTCAAAGAAGGAATTCTAAAGGCGGGCGCGGAAGCCCATTTGCTTACCACGCTTGATGACATCGCTTATTTGCTGAACATTCGTGGAAATGATATTCCTTATACTCCGGTCTTTTATTCTTACCTTTATCTTTCCTTGAAGGAAGGGACGCATCTTTTTCTTGAAGATGGGCGCCTTGATTTCTCTATTGAGGGAATTCAAGTTCATTCCTACGAATCCCTTCCGGATTTTTTAAGGGAAAGAGAGAAAGTACCTACTCTTATCGATCCAAGCCAAGCAAGCGCAAAGGTTTGCTCTCTTCTCAAAAATCAAATACACGCCCCCTCTCCTTCTCGCCTGATGAAGGCCATCAAGGGACCTAAGGAAATCGAGAATATCAAACGAGCGCAGGCGGAAGACGGTGTTGCTCTTCTTAAATTTATCGATTTCGTGGATAGCCATAAGAACGATCAGCTCTCCGAATGGGATTTTGCTTTGAAATTAGGTGAGTTCCGAAAAGAGGGGAAGCACTATATCGAAGATTCTTTCCAAACGATCGCCGCGAGGGGTCCTAATGCGGCGATGATGCATTACGCTCCAAACGCAGAAGTTCATGATGTGGTGAAAGAAGGCCCAGAACTTCTCGTGGATTCTGGGGGTCAATATTACTGCGGCACGACCGATACAACGAGGACCTTCCCTTTGGGAAAGATTACCCCTGAATTCATTCATGATTACACCCTTACCCTGAAATCCGTTATTGCTCTTTCAAATTGCCTCTTCCTTGAAGGTTCTACGGGCAGGCCCATCGACATGATGGCTAGGCAAATTATGTGGAAAGAAGGAATGGACTATAAATGCGGGACGGGCCACGGGATTGGTTACGTCAACGTGGTCCATGAATCTCCAAATGGTTTCCGCTACAAAGCCTCGAAAGGCAAAGACGATGGATGCGAGATTTTGCCCGGTATGATCACTTCCATCGAGCCCGGCGTTTATAAAACTGGCAAATACGGCATTCGCATTGAGAACAATATTCTTGCCGTTAGGGCCTTCTCGACCCCAGATGGGAATTTCTTCCGTTTTGAGAATATTACCTACGTCCCAATCGATACCTCGGCCTTGGATTTATCATTGATGAGCGATGATGAGATTGAATACCTAAACCAATACCACGCTTTGGTGCGTGAAAAACTCTCTCCTCTAGTGGAAGGGCATCTAAAGGATGTTTTGGTTCAAAAGACGGAACCCGTGCATCGATAAATTAAATTCATTCGCCTTTGATTTGCGTGATTTCAAACTCAAAGCCATTCTCGAACTCTTTTTCCTCTGAGCCGCAAAAGGGGCATTTTTGATATTTGGATACCAAATAACTTTTGCCGCATTTCTTGCAATGAGCCTTTGCTTGGATGAATTCTATTTTTAGCTTTGAACCCGCGAGCTTGGTGCCTTCGCTGGCCGGTCCCCAACATTCTTCCATGTAACGGGGAAGCACGCCGGTGATTTCGCCTATTTCCACGGTGATTTCCTCTATATGCAAGAGCTTCTCCTTCTTCATCAGATCCTCGAGGGTGTGAACCATCTCGTTGCAAAGTCCTAATTCGTGCATAGCTTTTTCCTGTCCAAGAAATCCTAATCCCGTTAACCCTTTTTTGGGAAGCGCATTCATTGGGAACGAAGACAGAATTCGCCTAAAATGCCCCCATGAAACTTGCTTGCTTTGATGTCGATGGGACCTTGCTTCCAAACTACAAAGACCCTATTCCCCAAGAAAACATTGATGCCGTTCAGCGTTTCGCGGATTTAGGGAACGCGATTGCCATTGCTTCTGGCCGCCCTTTTGGCTCCTGCAAGAAGTTCTTGGATTGTTTTAAATCGGACAAGCGTTTCGTCATCGCTGCTGGCGGATCGGTGGCCTATGACTATGCTGGGAATTTGCTTTGGAAAAAGACGCTATCCAAAGAGGATTTTCTCCATTTCAAAAAAGAGCTTTCGAATCACGAGGACGTTGGGGTCTATTGCTACATCGGAGACGATTCAATGGGTTCTTATTTCCCAGAGCCTTGGGCGAAATTCGAATATGATATCAATACGTTCTCTTGTCACAGAGATTTGAATCGGGGGTTAGAGGCTATTGACGAGTTCGGCGTGACCAAAATCATGATCACATCCTCCGCGGAAGTTTCAAAGAGCATTGTCTTTGAGCCAGAGGATTACGAGAAATACACCATCGTAAGGAGCAGCCCGAATTTCCTGGAAGTCATGCCCAAAGGGGTCAGCAAGGCCTCTGGCGCCTATGCGATTTGCAGAAAGCTTGGCATCAAAAAAGAGGATGTCTACGCTTTTGGCGATTCCGGGAACGACATTGGGATGATTAAAGAGTTTGAGGGGGTTGCGATGGGCAACGCGATGGAAGATGTGAAGGCTGCAGCTAAGTACGTTACTAAAAACTGTTTAGATTGCGGCGTTGCTTACGCCTTAAAGGACATTCTCCATTTGATATAAAAAAGAAGGCGCGTTGCCTTCTTTTCTTTCGGCTTTGATTACGCCACGCTTTTCCTACGGAGCAAGACGAAGAGTACGTTTAGGA
>CAVKPZ010000152.1:0-2730 GCA_963658395.1 Lachnospiraceae bacterium
CGTCAAAGACGAAGTCAGCTACACCACGGGCGTGAGCGAAGAAGATTGGGCGAACGCTTTTAAGTTCGAGAACGATTTCACTTTGACCTACACTGAGGTCATCGATAGCGGCACCTCGAGTTTCAACCCCAAGGATTGGCTTTATTCCAAAAACGGGAACATCGTCTACTCAAAGAAGAAAACAGACGGCAAAACCCACGAATACTATTACACGAAGTCAAGCGCGGATGGTGGCGAGAAATACTATGTCTATTCTACAAAAGACAGCGAAGTCGCTAAAGATGAGCAATATTGGGTGAAGGAGGAGGACTCTAGCAAAACGATAGATCGATACAATCCCTTTGACTTGAACGCGGTCTTTTTCTCCTCTGAGCTTTCCGTCGAGAACACTTACCGCAATTACCAGGACCGTGATGGCTATTACGACGTAACCATCAAAGGCACAGTAAAAAATTGGAGCGTTTATTTCGAAAACGGGAAAGTGACCAAGATGGTGAGATCCTTTAAGGAAACGAATGACGGCCCTCGTTACACATACACCTATCAGATCAGCGATGGCGCCGATAAATTGACCTTGCCTCACGGGCACACGCTATCAGGCTCTTATAGCCACGACGAAACGAGCCACTGGTATGCTTGCTCCGAATGCGATGAGAAACTGGAGAAAAGCGACCACTCTTTCCGCAACATACTGGATCTGAACTCGTCAAATGAGGTAACGAAGGTTTGCGACGCCTGCGGATATTCTCTCGCCGTCGAAGACTCTTCCGACGTCACCATCGATTCGGTGTTTTATGGGCAATATCCCCAAAGTTACGTTTCCGATTCCTCTTTGGTTGCCTCTTTGGATGCTTTAACTTCCCCAGAAAGCAATGGCTGGTATCTTTTCAATGACGAGTACTACGTGAAGAAAGAGGCCAGCACTTCTCTTTGGGGCGGTAGCTTTGACGATGGGGCGAAGATCGTTAGCGGCACCGCTTATTGGTTCAAAGTCGAGCCAATCGAATGGGATGTCGTATCCACCGGCGAGAAAGAGTATTCCCTCGTGTCCAGAATGCTTTTGGATTCGCATATCTACAATGAAAATTACAAATCTAAGGACAAGAGTGGATATTACGCGAACAATTACAAGAACTCAGGGATAAGAAGCTGGCTTAATGGCGATTTCAAAAAGTCGGCCTTCCCGAGCTTGAATAAGCTGAAATCCGTCAACGCGGACAATTCAGCTGCCTCAACTGGGAGACAAACAAATACATACGCCTGCGACAATACTAACGATTATGTCTATCTTTTGAGCTATAAAGACTACGAGAACGCCACCTTTAGCTTGCGGTGCAAAACCACCGAATACGCTAGGGCCAATGGGGCGTATAACAACAGCGACGCTGAATATCTTCATAACGGCCGCTATTGGACGCGCTCGCCAGCCGACGCCTACGAAAATTCCGTCTACTGCGTCGATCCCTATGGCTATTGCAATTTTTCGGGATACATGCAAGTCAACCTCACTTATATCTCCGTCAGACCTGCGGTGACAATCTCTCTAAAGTGACGACGGATTTCTTAAGCAATCCATAATTAGAGGTCTTATGAATCAAAAAGGGCGGTCCGAGGAATCGGGCTGCCCTTTTGCTGTGGCTTCAGAAAAGCAAGGAATCCGCTAGTCCGCCTCTTCGTGTGCATTCTCTTGCCCTTAGCAGAACCTATAATTTGCTTAATCGCCTTAAAAAATCGAGATTAAGCAAATTATAAACAGGTTAAGCAGGGCTTTTATCTCTTACTTGAACAAGTCATCCAAGGTGATGAGGGATTGGATCGACATGGAATTCGCGTTCTGTTTAAGCCCCCCTGCGGCGACGAGAGTCGGATAAAGGGCGTAGCGCGTTTTGGTGGCTACTTGGAAGTCATGGATCTTACGGTTTAAGGAATCGAGGTCTTTCTTGGTGAAGATATAGGGGGTCAGGCTGTATTTCATCTCGCAGACGTTGATGACTTGGTCCTTCCTTACGATCAGCAAATCGATTTGGGAGCCATATAGCCCTGCATCGTCGTCTTTTTTGCAGAACCAGGAGTTTGCCTCGGTGAGCACCCCAGACACGCCTAGTTTCTCTTTCATCTGTTTGATATGGAGCAGGCATACCTTTTCGAAGGCGAAGCCTAAGAAAGCGTTGATGGCTGGGGAATTCGTTTGGACTTCCCAAAAGTTCTCGTCATTCGGTTCTTTTTCCAAAAACGCGCAAGAGAAGAGAAGGAAGTTATCGACGATTTGGTACAGGGCGTTTTTGCTTTTCATCCCGAAGCAGTTGTACTTGCGGATGAAGCCGCAGGACTCCAGCTCCTCTAGCCTTGCGGTGAGCCCGCCTGAGTTCTTTAGCTTCGTCGCTTTGATAAGCTCCTCTCTGCTCAATCCGACTTTCTTCCTCCCAAGCGCCCCAATGATGTCCATATAGGGTTTAGGATGCTTGAAAATCGAGGCGAACAAATACTGGTATTCCTTCTTTAGCGGCGCGTCCTCGTCAAAAAACAAAGCATCGATGTTCTGGGAGACGCTTAACCCTTTTTGAAGGAGGGTATAATAGAAAGGAACGCCCCCAAGAATCATGTAGTACTGCAGGATTTGCATCCGGTTCGCGCAGAACCCTTTTTGGATGAAATAATCCTCGCATTCCTTCAAGCCGTAACTTTTCATAGGTGTTATGCCTATTGCATCACTTCGGTGTAGGGTTTCAT
>CAVKPZ010000153.1:0-2667 GCA_963658395.1 Lachnospiraceae bacterium
TGGGCATTTTTCAGAATTTTTGTTGTCTAGGCATAACACCTACGAGAATTTACGGATCAATGCGCCCTTTTTATTCTCGCTGATTGTTTTCAGTTTTAAGACATAAGCGATCATCATCGCGACGAAATAGCCCAAGGAGCATTTCTTGAAGTTGAAGACCGATTCCGTGGAGATGCCATTGTCTCTTATGTCTTCCAGAAACCACGTTTCGCCTTCGCGAATCATGAAAGTAGAAAGAGCGATGATCACGGAGGTCGCGTTCTTTTTCTTATTTTCCGCGTTGCAGGAAAAGATATAGGAATCAACGATGTTCACGACTCTTTTCTTTTCCTTGCCCTTCATCGAGGCTTTCTCGCATAGCCGGTGCAAGGAATAAATAAGCCTAGTCACCTGATAATACGAGTCGCTTCCGAGGATGCTGACGTAGTTGAAGTCATCATCCTCGGAAACAAGCCTTTTCACATTGGAGTAGCCCATGTCGATGAGAGTCAAAAGGGAGATACCCTCGTATTCGAAGGAGAGGTCAACCTTGGAAGGGGAATTCTCAATCGCCTTCCAATAGAAGTCGTTTAGATCGTCCAGCAAAGAGGATAAGGAGGAGGGATCTATTTTCTTGTGCTTGACGGCCCAATAGGCGGTGGCGATTCCTTCGCTGTTCATGATGGTCGCGAGGGCTTTTTTGAAAAGGGCCTCGCTTCCTTGGGAAGATAAGGAATCGTCCGCCCCGCTCCTTTTGTTGCGATGAGAGAAGACGAACCTCATGACCCGTTTCGATCCCGAGAATATCGACATCTCTTGGATAAAAAAGAGCAACGAATAAAGAAAAGCGATGCCTCCTAGAATCAAGATTCCAAATTTGTTATCAAGCCAGCCAAACAAAGCATAGAGAAAGATGCAGAAGGCGGTTACCAAAGAGATATGCAAAGGAGTGAAGCAATAGGGTGAGCGGATGGCATTGTATTCTTTGCTGGTCAGCCCGTATATCTTCTTGCCGTTAAGGGAGAGGGTGATCGTCAATACGGTCATCACTAGCGGCAACAAAACCGTCACAAGAGAGGAGGCGTAGGCGGGGATATTGCAGGAGTTAACGATTCTAGAAGCAAACTCACATTGGTTCAGGCAGCAGGCAGTGACGAATACTGAGCAGAAAACTGCATCGATTAGGTAAGTTACCCACTGGGCGTTGTTGTGCTTCTTGCTTGCTTTAGCCATGCAGTCGACCCCTTTCTCCTTTGTTATAAAGCGAGAGAAGGGAAAAGCAAGGGGAAAGCTGGTCAAATCCCAGAAAAATAAAATGCGGCATTAGTCGAAAAAGTCGATACAACATCACGGGACAAGCCTCTTTTTTTAGGGCTTTTTGAAAACTCCGTTGCATCGACTCCAGCCAGAACTAAGCATCAATTTGGGGCACAGGGAGCCAAACTCGTTGAAAAAGTTTGTGATATAGTACAACGGATTGGTAAACCTTTACCCAATTAGCAATCGCAGAACAAACGAGGGTTCAATTCCTATGGTTTTTAACGCGGGCGGGGACACCAACGGCGATTGATTCTGCTTCGATCTCGCCTTCAACAACGCTCTGCGCACCAATTATAGTGATATCGTGAATATCGCTGTCTTTTAGCATCTTGCATACCATCGTAATTCAAACACCTTCTCCAATGTGGACTGTTTCAGCAACCACGTTTTGCTCTCACGTCGGTTTTCCTTTCTCCATTCCATGATCAGAGTCAATGGTATAGCATTGCGCTCCAACTATCGTATTGTTTCCAATTAAAATCCCCAATTTCGTTGCGCGAATTATGATTCCGCTATCAATCACCCCGTTGTTGTCTAGACATCGTTTGGGTGCCTTTTATTTCACGCTAGAAAGATGCATCGAAAAGTAATTATGCAAAAAGCACTTTAACACTTCCGAAGATTCTATAAACTGCGAATGTTCAACGTCACTAAGCCTATCAGGCAGAGTCCTCTCGACGCCGTTAGCGTTCACTATGCAAGGTAAACTAAGAGCAACGTCATTTACACCGTATTCGCCGTGTAAGACGGTTGAAACCGAAACAATAGTGGCTCGTTTATTTAAGATAGCGTCGGCTAAATAACAAACGCATGTCGCGATTCCATAATGGGTTCTTTGCTTTCCTTTTATGATTAAAGACCCCATATCCTTAACTTCTTTTTCAACTCCGATTTTGAAATCATCGTCAAAATTCAAGCCTAACGTGACGGCCATATCCTCAATTGGAGTGCCTGCAATTAAAGCTCTGCTCCATAAGACAATTTGCGAATTTCCGTGTTCTCCGATAACTTGAGCATTGATTGCCTCAGGATTAATTTTCATATAATCAGCCAAAACGTTGGTAAGCCTAGAGCTGTCTAAAATACAGCCGGTCCCAAAGACCCTGCCTGGAGGAAGTGCAAGCCATTCAGTATATTTGGCAGTCAGGATATCAACGGGATTAGCCACAATCAAAACGACCCCAGAAGTGTAGAATTGCTTTATTTTTCGGCTAATTTCGAAGCCGATTTTGACGTTGTCAGTGGCTAAATCAAGCCTGCTCTCCCCCGGCCTTCTATTTCTTCCGGCCGTCACAATAACCAAGTCAGAATTGGCGATATCCTCGTAATTTCCTTGGGCGATATTGCACATCCCCATATATGGTATAC
>CAVKPZ010000154.1:0-2594 GCA_963658395.1 Lachnospiraceae bacterium
CGCTAAAGCGGAACCAGATTCGTAAAAATAAAGCTTCGGATCCCCAAAACGAGGTAAAGAACGAAGCTGATCATGATTTTCAAAGTAGTTGGCGTTCCATTCAACCGCCTCTTGCCAAGAATAAAGAATTTTACGGAGGTTCTTTGCTTTGAATTTCTTTTTAAAGACAGGAACGCTACGTCGATCAACGTTTGTTCGGTCGAATTCAAAGAACATATCAAGCTCATGGTTAGTTAGGAATTTAACCCCATTCGCTTTGTCCACTTTAAAAGTTTCGCCAATAACCACGGCGTCATAGTGGGAGAAAACATCGTTATAGAAAGCCTTTAAAATCTTGTGGTTGCCCTCTTTCATGAGGTAGTGTTCCATGCCTCTCCCATTGAAGGCAAAGCCCCTTCCATCTTTCAGAGAGTCTTTCCAGATTTGATTAATGACATCGCAGCGGAATCCATAGACACCTTTATCAAGCCAAAACTTTAGGATAGCTTCAACTTCCTCAAGGACTCTTGGGTTGTGCCAGTTCAAATCGGGCTGCTCTTTCGCGTAAAGGTGCAAATACCACTGGCCCGCTTTTTCGTCATACGTCCAAGCCGGCCCAGAAAACTGACTAGTCCAGTTATTTGGCGGGGTTTTGCGGTCTTTTTTCTTGCCGTCTCGCCAAATATAAAAATCATGACAGGGTGAAGAAGGATCCCTTCCTTGCTTGAACCATTCATGCTCATTGGAGGTGTGGTTCACCACCAAATCCATGACAATGCGCATGCCGCGTTTTTTCGCTTCCTCCAGCAGTACGTCGAAATCTTCCATTGTCCCATATTCCGGATTGATGGAGTAATAATCCGCGACGTCATAGCCCATGTCGAATTGCGGAGATGGGTAAATTGGATTAAGCCATAAAATGCCAACCCCCAAAGAAGCTAAATAATCGAGTTTAGAGATAATGCCAGGAATATCCCCGATTCCATCCCCGTTGGTATCGCAAAAGGAACGGCAATATATTTGATAAACAACATGATTACGCCAATATTTCGCTTCCATAACGCTTCAATTATACCGCTGCCTCAAGACTCGAAATCAGAGATTCCTACAAACCACAATCACCACGATACAAGTTATTATCAAACCGGCTAAAACCGAAAAGAAAATAATCCAAGGCTTATAGTTTCTTTTGCGATGAATTTCCTCATATTGCTCAGGCGTAAGAAGAGATTCATCGATCTGGGGTTCAGGATCCTTCTTTTTCATTTCAGTTCTCCGCGCATTTTCATGACGAATTCATTATCTCCGATAAGGAGAATCGCATCATCGGGATATTTCTCTTTAAGCCCCTTCAGCCCCAAAAGAGGATCTGCTACATATGGGTAATCAGAAACATAAAGAAAATAGTCCTCTTCGTTTCGAGCGTAAGGTGAATCAAACGTGGTCAAATTAATGGAAGCCATCGTGTTCCCTAAAAGGGCAAGCATTGAGACGATGTTGGAATCACGTTTTGAGGCAAAAAGAATGTGGAGAGGCTTCCCTTTTGTGAGCGCGCCGACGCCTTGCAAGAACGCCTTAATAGCTTCCGGGTTATTCGCGCAATCAAAGATCACTCCGTCTGCAATTTCGCTACGGCAAGGAAGAGAAAAGCCGAGCAAGCCTTTTCTAATAGCATCTTCCTTCACAGGGAAAGAGCCATTCAGAAGGCGGATCGCGTCAAGAGCTAAAGCCGCATCGGCTAAATACGTTAACGCACAGGTTGAGATAGCAAGATCCCGATACGGCAAAAAATCAAAATGGTAGGTAGGTCCAACCAAATGAGCCGAATGATAGTCATCAACAATGGAAAATTTAGAACCGTTCTTCTTGGCAAAATCCATCAAGGCGTTTGTGGAATTTTCATCAAGTTTGCCGACGAGCAATGGACATTCCCTTTTAAGAATACCCGCATGGTTTAAGGCGATTTCAGAGGTCGTTGTGCCCAATAAATTAGTATGGGTAAGCCCACTTGAAGTAACAACGCAAAGGGCTGTATTAAGAGTATCAATGTTGGTCGCGTCATAGGCTCCGCCGAAAGCCGATTCCACTATCACAATATCAGGCTTGGTTTCCTCAAAATATTGATAAGCGATAGCAATCTGCATTTCATATCTTGAAAGTGAAAACTTCGAGAAAAGCTTTTTGTTTTCTTTAAAAAACCTGCAAAAATCGCTTATCTCAATAGAATCACCATTTAGATGGATGCCTTTTTCCAAGGGGAGCAAATTCAAATCATAAATAGCGCCGACTTTATATCCGGCCGCCAAATAAATGTTCTCCAAAATATGGCAGACGGAACTTTTCCCGTTGCTTCCTGCGACATGGATGGTGGGAGAAGAAAACTTCAATTTCGCCTTTTCGCAGAAGGAGAGCCAGCCCTTATTATCAAACCTGTATGGCGCATTAGCGAAAGCCCCTATT
Source organism: Lachnospiraceae bacterium (assembly GCA_963658395.1). GTDB lineage: Bacteria > Bacillota_I > Bacilli_A > RFN20 > CAG-826 > Alloenteromonas. The sequence continues at coordinate 2,440 of CAVKPZ010000154.1, forward strand.
ATTTCTTGATCCATCTTAATCCCCTCTAGTTTTCGTGCCTTCTCTAATGGCTTTGCCAATGCTGCGTTTGATGTCTCTTTCCTTGATAGCATCCCGCTTATCATGCGCTTGCTTGCCGATGGCCAAAGCAATCTCGACCTTAGCATACCCCCGAG
>CAVKPZ010000155.1:0-2523 GCA_963658395.1 Lachnospiraceae bacterium
ATCTTATCCCTCCCCTCGGGGAAGGCGCTCCGAAATAACGAAAAAAGCGATTGACGAGAGACCTAATGATAACCATCCATTTTTCGGAAGTTGAATAAAAAAATCATCTTCAAAGCGGCGATGAGATGGACGCTTTAAGGGTTTCGTAATGGAATAAATTCCAATACATCTGCCTGCTTTCGATGTGGGAGATCATTCTTTACCCTTATCACTGCTTTTTTTATTCTAACCATCTTAAACGCCTGCCTCACCAATCCTTTCTAGCTGGTTGAGCCGCATCGGCATTTGGATTCCGTCAAAATCTAATCCTCCATAAGAAAAACCATCAAGAACAATACGAGCGATATCGCGCAACTCGTCAGGGATTTCCTCTAAAATGGTCCCAATTCTCCCCGTGGGGATCTGCACTTCATTTCCGTCAAGTCCGACAAGCCTAAAAGAAGCCAACTGCGCCCTATCTCCTTTTCGAAAGTCGTCTTTCTTCAACGAAGCAACCATCTTGCGATGCTCTATAGATGAGAGCCGGCAAAACGGAAGAAAATGGTTTTGAGCAAAGGAAGGCCATTCTCATCGAAAAAAGCGTCCCATTCTTCTTTTAGCGTCGAAAGATGGTTGTCGAAAAGCATCGCAATCTCTAACTGCTTTCCAGCATGCCTCCTTTTGGCGTTTTTTCCGCGTCAGCGTTTACTCCGAAATGTTCGGTTAGCATAAATCCAAAGCGTTTCTTAAACCGCCTCACCACCTCTTTTTGAATGAATTTGCAACGATTTTTAATGCACGCCTTGCGTATACACGAAAAACGGTTATACTAATATCGTGATCAGAAGCTTCGCGGATAAGGAAACCGAAAAAATCTATCATCAAGAGTTCTCGAGGAAAATCCCCCAGACCATTCAGAAGGTCGCCTTGAGAAAACTCATGATGATCGACGCCGCGGAGAGGCTGATCGATTTAAAAGCCCCGCCCGCGAATCATCTTGAGGCACTGTCCGGCGACCGCGTTGGCCAGTGGAGCATCCGCATCAACGACCAATGGAGGATCTGCTTCGTCCCAAACGCCGGCGGCTCCGAATATGAGAACGTAGAGATCGTTGATTACCATTAGGAGAGAGAAAAAATGAACAAAATCGAAACCCCAAAAATGAGCGAGATACTGTTGGAAGAGTTCATGAAACCTTTCGGCATTTCGGCCTATCGCCTGGCAAAGGACATCGACGTCCCTGTGTCGAGAATTCAGGACATTCTCCATGACCGGCGCGGCGTAAGCGCGGACACATCGGTTCGGCTCGGCCTCTATTTCGGCGTTTCCGACCGTTATTTCCTTAATCTCCAGAACGACATAGACATCCGCGAGGCCAAATCCAAGATCGAAACGGCCGCCATCAACATTCGCCCCGCGGTCGCGGCTTAGCTCTCCTCTTGCCTAGCAGGGCGCTTGTTACTTATCGCCTAAATTTTTCTCCTCCTATTTTTCTGCCCTCTTTAGATTGTCGAATGTAGTCTGAAACGGGCGTTTAAAGAAGGTTTTTCAAGGCCTTTCTCGAGCATGCCTATTACCAAGATGGGAAATATCTGCAAATGTCGATGCTTTCAGATGAAATCTACATTCTGGAACACGACAAAAGTCATGAATGAAGTTCGCATAGAAAACGCACTCCTCAGAAAGAAAATCATACGAACCCTGTACTTTATTGCGGCAATATGGATTTGTTGTAGCAGGCTGTTTATTTGAGCGAAACTGAAAATCGTCTAACCGATAACTTCGATCTCGTTCTCCAAGAAATCGTAAACTTCGTTGTTTATTTCAACAATGTAGCCAATCGCCCCTTCGTCCTCGCGGATCTCAACGATCGTTCCTTCTGAGCCTTTTTCACGTGCTCCACCGGACAAATGAAATCCTTGTCTTTGATTACTCTGACTACATCATAAAGTTTGAATTTTTCCATAGTTCAGTCCTCCAAGATTCTCGGGATAGCGGTTATGAAGTGTAATTGCTCCTTTTTGTCATACCGCCAAATGGTATTTATACGAATATTACTGCTTTTTATTCTATTGTAGATTTTAGTGGAACTTTTACAAACAACTCGAATCGATTAAATCTACTTAATTCCATTTTAGTGAAATCCGCCCCATCCAATATTTCGTAGAATAGGGCTTTCTTATCCTCCTCGTCCATGGCATACCCCTCGCGGCATGACGAAAGAAGCGATCTGTAGGCGTCGTGGGCGCGGTCGGGGTCGTAGGATAATTGCTTGGCGACGCGGCAATGCCCGCGTTTTCCGCATCCGTCGCATACGCCGGGGAACCGCTTGAGCCTTCGGCATTCCTCCGATTTGTCGTAGGCGAAGGCGACGCGGCCGTTGGATTTGGGGACTCGGTGCCTCATAATCTCCTTGGAGACCGTCCTCTCATCCTTTCCGACGATCGCGGCGATCTCCTTGAGCCGCATCCCCTTGCCGAGGGAATCCCGGATCGCCCTCCGGTTTTCTCTGGTGAGGTGAGCTGAGCCTTTCCTGTTCATTGT
>CAVKPZ010000156.1:0-2497 GCA_963658395.1 Lachnospiraceae bacterium
CGATGACTTTGACTTCGTATCCTTTCTCTTCCAAGGCGAGCCTATGGTCTTTTAAGAGCTCTCCTTTCGGGTCGCTTATGAAAAGGGATGGCTTCGTCTTGGTCTCAGATAGTATCTGGATCATCGGCGATACGAATGTCGTGGTCTTGCCTGACCCGGTCGTCCCTATCACAAGGGAATGGGAGGGTTTGGCGAAGCTGACCCTCAAGCCGTCTTTGGTGTCCTTGGCGATGATCGGTGTGCCGGTGATATCGACGTCCTTGAGTTCGGAGAAACTGTAGGTTCTGTAGTTCTTCTCGATTTCATCATCGCTTTGGAATCTCGCATGCTCGAGGTTGGCTTCTAATTGCAAGTCCCCTTTCCTTCCTTTCATGACGTTCTTGCCGTTATAGACCCAGTAATGCTTGTCGTAATACCAAAGACCTAATAGAAGCCCTATCAGTAAGAACAAGGCCATGATCCCTAATGTCTCTACACTGATTAGATACCTAAGATCGAATCTTTGATGGATGAGGCAGACTATCGCGAATGAGCAGATGTATGATGCCCAAGGGGATATGAGCCCTATCAGCAGTATCTTCTCTTTCTTATTCACATTTCCTTTTCCTCCTTCTCTAGTTCGTATTCCCTCATCTTCCTTTCGAACTCATCGAAGATATCCATCCTCTCTTTGTTCACCTCCAATGTGAGATAGGCGCTTTTCTTAAGAAGGTAATTGATTCTCTTCTTCTCGTTGAGCCTGCTAGCCTTAGAGGCATCAAATGCCGGAGGGAAGGCATTCCCTTTCCCTTTGGATGATCTGACGTAGCCGATGATTTTGTTTCCGATTCTCCTATAGATGTCCTTCTTGAATTTGTTTGTGAGAAGGAAATCATCAGGCGATATCTTCTCTCTTATGCAAATCTCTTTGGTTCTCTTATCGTATTCGGAGAGCCTTTTTAGAAAGGAGATGTACTCAAGCTTCGCGGATGGGTCAGAGAGAAGATAATGGGATGTGATTTCATCTACTTCTTCTCTTACCTGATTCATCTTCTTGGACTCATATCCATGGTTCCCATCAGGGATTTTCCTATAGAGCTTCAGGAGCTTGTCTTTGAGTTCTTTGTTGAAGCTCACGTTGGGATTGATGATGGAATCTAGGTATTCATCAGTGGATGATAGGATCTTGTTCCTTGAGCTTCTGATGTCGTATTCGATGTTGCTCATCCTCTGCTCTATCCTTACTTTGAGCCTATTGATGGAATCCTCTTTGAGCCTTCCATGGTGAAAGCTCCTCTCTTTCTTGTTGGCGATGATCCTAAGAGGCTCATTCTCGAAGAAGCAGATATGGATGTGCCTGTTGTCGGTATTCTCATGAAGACCGGCAAACCAGGTGATGTTAGAGAACTCGATTCGGTTCTCCTTTAGGAATTTCGGGAATTCCTCTTCAATCAGCTCTTTGGCATCAAGATAGGATTTCATATGTTTCTTCCCGTATTCCTCCTCGAAGGAGATAAGGCAGCTCCATATCTGGGCTTTGGTGGATTTGAGCTTGTCGCGGATGTCGGCTTTCTCCTTAGGGGTCAAAATCCCCTTAGATGAGAAAGCGCCGCTAGACTTCTCCTCATTTCCCGCATAATCGATGTAATCCCTGTATTTCCCTTGCCTAACGCCGTTATTGACATAGGAAAGGTAATCGTTGGATGTGTCTTTCGAGGAATAGAAGGAATAGCCTTTCCTTCCTTTCTGGAAGTACTCGCATATGAAGAGTACGTTAGGCGTCAAATCCTATCCCTTACCCTTTTATTGAAGCGGGATGGGACTTGGTCGAATAAGCCTCTTTCCGCCTCTTCCTGAAGCTCAGAATCTAAATCACAAAGAACCATGTTGTAGATTGCAGATGCAAGGAGTAACAGATTCTCGTTTCGATGCTTGATGTCATCTAGTTTCTTATCCTCATTCACATAAGAGGAGATGATCATCTCATGGACGTTATCGATCTTCTTGGATAGTTCTTTGCCTTCTTCTTTTGAACTCACGGAAGGAAAGGGATCCTTTCTTCCTTTGATGGCTTTGTAGCCTTCCTCAACAAGCATCAAGAAGAAATCTTGCTTGTTCTTCTTGCTCTCCTCCATCATCTTCTCAAGTTCTAAGACGAATTCGGTGTCATAGATCCTAAGAGTTGCGTGGGAGCATGATTTCGTTTTGTTTTCTTTCAATTTCTTTCTTCCTCCTTTTTTAACTCACAGAATGAATGGGAATATTAAGGAGTCCTGCTTACTTGGTTTAACTTTCCGTTATGTAACTGGTATTAGAGATTTATGTACTCTCTTTCCTTTAGTTCACGTGAATTAGAAAGCAGGACCCCTTGTATTCCCCTAAGGCAAGGCGTTAGCAATGAAGGTTCCTAGTCTCTAGGTAATCCTTGTAGACGATTGTGAAGATCTCTTTTTGAACTCCTTTAGGTTCCTTCTTGATCTTCTTGTAGACCTCCTCATCTATGGGGAATCTCACTTGC
>CAVKPZ010000157.1:0-440 GCA_963658395.1 Lachnospiraceae bacterium
CGTCGTAACGCGCGCTTAAGCCCGATTTCTTCGCCCATTTGGCAACGCGGGTGAAAACCTGCGCCGAAAGAACGAAATCCACTAGCATGACGCCATAGGCAAGCCCAAGGCCGAAGATGAAACCAAAGTGGGCTTGGCCGGTTCCGGATGCGCCGAACATATATTCATAAGCGCTTTCGGCGAAGCGGAACATAAAAGGATTGACGCCGTAATAGAAGCCGATGGCCAAAGCAAACCAAATAAGGTTGAACTGGGGACAGATGATCCCGAGGATGTTCCCCTTCATGTTTGAATAATCCCAAAGTTTGACCTTGAAGCCTTTGACGAAGATGAGCCCGGCGACGAACTCCAAAAGAATCATTGAGCAGCCCATGATGGCTATCGGAAGCAAATCCGCATAGCTTGGGCCGCTTTCCTTGCTTAGGAACGTATAAAATCCA
>CAVKPZ010000157.1:450-2296 GCA_963658395.1 Lachnospiraceae bacterium
AAAATCCATAAGGGTTAAAGAAGGAATAATCGGGCAGGCAATATAGAATCAGGATAACGACGCTGAACATAATGACGACGCCGAATCCATACAAAGGAAGCCAAGGTCCCCTCATGAAGCCTGGATTCACCCATTTTTTAGCGGTGAATATCCTGCGGAAGAAGACTTCAAGGACATAACCAAAGACACATCCGGAAAGAAAGAGAAAAAGGTACAAGAGCAACATTTGAACCGGCCTCATCCCAAATATCATATTATCGTCCTCCTCTACCGCTCCAATAGCAATTTTGGTTCATATGCCTTTCCTATACAAGATAAAGGAAACCCCCAGGAGGAGAAAAGCCTGGGGGTAAGGAGGTAAACTGGCCAAGAGGAGCGAGCAGTCCCTCTTTTTAAAGAGGTGGGCATCCTCGTCTCCCCTTCAGGATTCCCGCCAATTAGAGGCGGGCGTTCAACAACAGAGAGCGCGATCAGGATTCCCGAAATGGTCGCTATGTAGGGGGACAATAAATCCTCTTGGCGGTCGAGATTTCATTCTCGACAAGGACATTATAGCAAAGACAAACGTTTTGAAAAGACCGACGATGTAAGCGCTACCACATTTATTTTGTCAAGCCCAAAATACTGTTTTTCAATATTCCGCCCTAGGTGACAGCCTCAGGCTTCTAGATTACAATTTGCCCCATGAGCGAATCTAAAGAAAAAGACAACAAAAGAACCGGATTAGGGTTTTTCTTCGATATGGTCAAAGGAGTCACTTTGGGCGTCTCCGCCGCGATTCCCGGATTGAGCGGAGGCACCATCGCCGTTGCGGAAGGCTGCTATGACCCCCTTATCAGCTCGATTTCCTCGCTGCGGAAAAAATTTAAATCCTCTTTCCTATTCCTTCTCCCCTACATTCTTGGATTGCTATTAGGGGCATTGGCGGCTTTCATAGGCATAAAAAAAGGCTATGCCGTGGCCCCCTTTTCCTTAACCGGGCTGTTCGCGGGCATGGTAGCCGGCAGCTTGCCTGTCGCCTTAAGTGAATTGAAGAAAGGAAATAACGGCAGACAAATCGCTTTGTTTGTGGCCTGTTTCCTTTTCTGTTTCCTTTTGGCCGCGGCTTTGGGCATAGTCACGGCCCTTTGCGACATCGATCTTGCAGCCTTCTTAAAAGACCGCGTCTGGTGGATGTATATCTTCGTTCCCTTGGCGGGGTTCTTGGCGGCGTTTGCCTTCATCATCCCCGGCATTTCGGGCTCAATGACTTTAATGATATTGGGGTTGTACTATCCGATTCTCTACACCTACATGCCCGCGGGAAACTCCGCTACATCGCTGGAACAATCCATGACCATTTGGAGCTCAGAGAACGCGGGTTCCTTGGGCACTGGGATAATTCTATTGATCCTTCTTGCCTTGGGCGCCATCGCGGGAGTTATCGCCTCTTCCAAAGCCATGGGTTATCTTTTGAAGAACAAGAGAGTTCCAACCTTTTACGGAATACTTGGCCTTATCCTTGGGTCGCTTATCTCAATGTTTATCAACTCTGACATCTATCCAAAGTACGAAGGTGGCTTAATAAAAACATGGGATTACATCGTTGGGTCTATCTTGTTTGTCGTTGGCGAAATCGCGGTCTTTTTGCTTATTAAATTCACGGATAAGAAGCAGAAAAACACTCCCAAAAACAAGGAGAAATAAAGATGCACGAGCTTGGTTTATGCGCAGAGATGGTTCATACCGTCGAGAGCATAATGGAAAATGAACAGTTGAGCAAAATCACCAAAATTAAGGTGCAAATCGGAGAAATTACTGGGGTTTTGCCGCGTTTTATGAAAGAGTGTTGGGTCCCTGCTTGCGA
>CAVKPZ010000158.1:0-2283 GCA_963658395.1 Lachnospiraceae bacterium
TGGAATTCGGACTCAAAAAAAGAGGTTTGATAGTATAAATGCTGAAAAGTTTAGGTTAAAAGTTCTAGCAAAAAAGCGCCAATGAAATATTTGAATTTTACGAAAGCCAAGAGATTGGCGTTTGTCCTAGGGGCATTTGAATCCGTCTTACTTTTTTACCTAACGCGCAAAGCAATAGAAATCCTTATCCTTAGGCAAGCAGGTTGGCTTATATTCTTAAAGACGCAAGAAAACCAACCATATGAAATCAATCAAACTCCTGATGATCGGCAACAGCTTCTCGGAGGACACCTCCCATTACGCTTGTCAAATCGCCGCCAAGATGGGCTTATCCCTAGAAATCTGCAACATGTATATCGGAGGATGCTCCCTAGAAACCCATTTAGAGAAAGCCAAGTCCCAAGAAAAGGCCTATGACATGCAAATCTGCAAAAACGGCGTTTGGCAATCCAATCTAGGAAGAGCGCTGAATAAGGGCATCCTTTTAGAGAACTGGGACGTCATCACGCTTCAGCAGGCGAGCGCCTTCAGCGGCATCCCCACTTCTTATGATGGCTGCCTCGAGGAGCTTCTTGCCTACGTGAAAAGCAAGGCAAGGAACACGGATGCCCACTACTACTGGCACATGACTTGGCCTTATTCGATTGGGAGCGAGCACAGCGACTTCCCAAAATACGGCTGCGACCAAGAAAGGATGTATCAAGCAATCGTTAGATGCGTCCAAACCAAGATTATAGGCAAGGGGTTTGAGAAGATCATCCCCGCGGGCACCGCGATTCAAAACGCGAGGCTCATCTTCCCGGACGAGAAGCTTAGTCGCGACAAAATACACCTCTCTTTTGATTTAGGACGGTTCATCGCGGGCATCACCCTCGTCGAAACACTCTTTGGAAACGATGGCAGGCCTTTTTCTCTGGGCTGCCCCACTGGGGAAAGCGAGGAAAAGCTGGCCAAAGAATGCGCGCATAATGCCGTTCTTTCCCCTTTCAAAGTCACGAAAACCATTTGATTCCCATTAAGCGAACGGCCAAACTGAAGCGAAATGGGCTAAAAACATCATCGATTGGTGTTGTAAGTAATCAGCCAATCGAAATTGTTGTCGAGATAGCAGTCTTCACTCGGATCGGGATGAAAATCGCTCTTGAGGGTTTTTTCCTTGAACTCGCCAATCTCCGCATCCTCATTCACGTACTTAAGAATGGCCTTCTTCAAATATTTGGCTCTGCCGAGCATATGGGAATGATGCAGCTGAGACACCTCAAGGCCGAAGGCTTGGTTTTCATGGAGATAATAGGCTTCAAAGGAATCGCAGAAAGATTCAAGATGCCTGATGTATTTGTTTAGCTCCCCGTCCGCCAGATTCTTCAAGGCGGCTTTGTCTTTCTTCTCATAGGCGCCTCTGATATTTGAGGCTAGATGCAGCTTGAGGCTTAAGACCTTCGCGTAATCCCCGATCATCTTGAAATAAAGCCCGAAATAAGGGTCTGGCGTTTTCTTGGCGATGCGATGGTATTTCGTGCTTAAAGAAGCGTACTTCGCCTTCGTCTCTTTCGAGGCGTAGAGATCGTAATTGCCAAGCAGCAAATCGCTGAAGAAAGCGATGTAAGAGGTGTTGTTATGGTATTTGACGCGGTCGTGCCCATAAGGGTTGTTAAGCAAGTCCAGGCTGAGCAGATCGTCGAAGCCAATCCCGACGATATCTTCGAATTTTTCCTTGTCAAGCCGATGGTTTTGGTTGGTTTCCGCGGTGAGGTAAAGGCTAGGCAAAACGGAAAAGATTGAAGAGGGTATGCCGAAATCCCCCCAGATGGTCACCATGTATTTGTCGATGCTGTTCTCGCCGCAGACCTCAAGCTGCTTCACTAGCCTAGGGATGGAATAGTCGTTATTAGCCACGTAGCTTATATGCTTCCAGACGCAGCCCGCGAAGCCGATCTCAGAAGCGCGAGATTTCATGCCTTCGATCTTGCTTCGGATAAGCGTCTCGTCCATCGTCTCATAATCCCAAAGCCACACCAAAGTGTGCTCAGGGAGCTCTTTTTTGATTTGTTCCTCGCTGATTGAAGTGCACTTGTCGTCCAAGAGCATATCGCCCCAGATCTCAATTTCGAAGCCGTATTTTTTGGCAATCTTCACCACCTCTTTGAGATACTCGAGCAAAAGGGCCTTCTTATCTTTGAGGCCATGTTTGTTGAGATACTCGCCTAGCCCAAGTCCGAAGGTCTCATCCATCCCCACGTGAATTGTCCTCCCGCGAAAGGATTGGGAGATGCTCCCAAACAT
>CAVKPZ010000159.1:0-2249 GCA_963658395.1 Lachnospiraceae bacterium
CATCAGCACGGTGAAGATGTTCATGTTCATGACCCCGAACGGCATGCTTAATTCCGACATGAAGGAAGCGTTCGTCGAGAAAGTGATGTAAATCGTCAAGGCCGTGGAAAGAATGAAGTTCGCAAAAGCGATGAGGAAGGCTTCGCTGTAGAAAATCTTGAAGACGTCGATTTTCTTCGCTCCGACGGCGCGAAGAATTCCGATTTCTCTCTTTTTGCTGTTGATCGAGACCGAGATGAAGTTGTAGAAAAGAAGGATGCTGAACACCGCCATCGCGATGCCGACATAGAGGAAGACCTTCGTCAGTACCACGAGCATGGAGGAAGTCGTGATGACCAAGGCGATCTTCGTGTCGAGGATGCTCAGATAATAAGTCCCCGCCTCAGCGCTTTCCCAGTCAAGGTACATCACCGAGTCCGACTTCTCGAAATAATACTTAAGGAAGCTTCTTAGTTTCGCTTCCTCTCCTCCGAAGGCAACGAGGAGATCGGTGCTCGCGCCGCCATTTGCAAGAGAAGAGGACGTCCCAGCGGCGTTTCCTCCCATAACGACGACGTTATGGCAATTCTCCGCCTGACGAAGGCTCAAATAATAAGAGTAGTTCTTGTCCTTCGTGGTTAGCTCCGTGGGCTTCTTGCGGTAAGAGAGGAACCCTTCTGGCAATCCCGAATCGAAGATGCCCGTGATTTTGCAGTCTTTCATCGAATAATCGCCTGAGGCCTCGCCCATCGTGATGGAAACGTTCGTCCCGATGACTTTCTCATACGTCACCCCCTCTGGGGCGACGTAGTCAGGCGAGGCTTTGCTGGTCCCGATGCCTAAATCGGCGTAGGAATAATAGGCATAAAGGGAAATCATGACCTCGTTATCCGAGTTTGGGAGAGAGCCGGAAACAAGCGTGTAACTGAAATCCTTCAATAAGGAATCGCTAGAAGCGATGGCCCCTGCGAAGCGGTGAAGATGGAAGGCGTCCCCGCTTTCTCCGCTCGGCACGGGGAGAGTCGCCTCAACGTTGCGGATCGCGTAAAGCTTAGCCCCGCTCGCTTTCTCGATTTCCTCGATTCGCGCAGAAGAGATCGAGGCGCTTCCTTTTTCCGTGTAGGAAACCGAAAAGGAAGAAAGCTTGTCGCTTTTCACCGCGGAGACGGTCGCATCGACCTTGTTGAAATTGGAAAGCGCGGCGCTAGCCCCGAACAGCGAGAAAGCGATCGTGGAAAGAAGGATCGTCATCACGAGGCGGAAAGGCTTTACCTTGAGGGAGCGAGCGCCCATGCGGAAGGCATGGCCCAAGGAAAAGTGGCTTTTGATGGGGGCGAAGGTTTCGTTTCCGACCTCCAATTTGTCTGGGTCGGTATCCACGAATTCCTCGCGGTTGCCCAATTTGTCGATACGCGCGGCCTCGCAGACCGCTTCGTTCACATGGCCGTCGGTCGAGATAAACATATCCTCCTTGCTTGATTCTAAGGCTTTGTTGAGCAAAGGAAGATCCTCGGGGGTCAAGGCGTGGCCCTTCTCGACGCGGATGATGTTATCGCCTAATATCGATACACCCTCCCTCTTCTTTTCGCTGCTTACGCTGGTCTTTGTGATATCGGAGATGACTTTCCCGTCCCTTAATTCGATCACGCGGTCGCCAAAATGCTCCGCGAAATCCCTGTCGTGGGAAACGATGACGACGAGCTTGTCTTTGGAGAGCTTCTTTAGCGTCTCGAAGACCTGCTTGCCCGTGTTGGAGTCAAGCGCCCCAGTCGGCTCGTCGCCGAAGATGATCTTTGGCTCCTTGACGAGAGCCCTTGCGATCGCGACCCTTTGTTTTTGGCCGCCCGAAAGTTCGTTAGGCTTTCTTTTGCCGTAGCCTGAAAGATCCACTTGCTCCAAGATGTCGTTAATCGCTTGTTCCGTGGCTTTCTTATGCTGCAATTGCAAGGCAAGAGCAATGTTCTCCTTGACCGTGAAGTCCGAAAGGATGTTGTATTCCTGGAAGATGAAGCCCAAATACGTGTTGCGATAGGCATCCATCTCCGAGGCGGAAAAGTCTTTGCTTGATTTCCCGTCGATGATGATTTCGCCTTCATCGGCCTTGTCCAAGCCGCCCATAACGTTAAGCAAAGTGGATTTGCCTGAGCCAGACTTGCCGAGGATAAAGACCAATCCGGTCTCCTGGAATTTGAGCGATACGTCGTTTAAGGCGTACACGGGGTCGTTGTTTTTAACTTTGTAGACGCGTTTGAGGTGTTTGACTTCTAGCA
>CAVKPZ010000160.1:0-2202 GCA_963658395.1 Lachnospiraceae bacterium
AAACTATCGCCAAAAATTTTTTGAAAAAGAAGGACGTCAAAGCATTTCAGGATACATTCAAATACGTCGATCAAGGGGCGAAGGGCGTTGACGACACTTCGAATGAAGTGGAATCCACGCCCGTCTTCGTCAAGGACTCCGGCAAGACCGCCATCTACTTCTCCGCCTCCGGCAAGACCGGTGAAGGCGTCGACCCCACCGGAAACGAAGGCTGCGCCGAATTCCGCTTCACGGTGCCCGAGGCCTATCGGAAGAGCAAATCCGCCACCTTCTCTTACAAATACAGGAGCTGGGGGACCGGATCGTGGGCCGGCTCGGCCAGCGAGAGCGAGCCCGCGGGATGGACCGCGCTGATCCAGTTCAAAGACGGCGGCTATGTCGGCCACGACGTCAGCTCGAAGCTCTCGAACGACGGGGAATGGCACACTTTGACCCTCGACTATTCCGGCGGCACAACTTCGAGCTTAACCGACTTCATCTTCAAGTTCACCGACCTCCGCGGCTACATCATGGTATCCGGGCTCTCCTATGAAGTCGCGACCAAGACGGTCACCCTCAAGAACGTCTCTTCCGACGGGACCGACGCCACCGAAGACGTCGCCTATGGCTCCTTGCCGAGCACGCCGACCATGGACGGAAGAAAGTTCCTCGGCTGGTATGATGAAGAAGGAAACAAGGTTACCGGAGTAGGCGAATCCACCTCGACCCTCGTCGCGCATTGGACGTTTGCCCATTACAACGAGAGCAATGAGGCTGCCCTTGACTTGTCCAAGACCTCTTCCAGCGATTATTCCACCTTGGAAGGGGCGGAGTATCCCTATGCTTTCCGCTCTGGCGCTGATAGAGACGATGATTTGAAGAACAATAGATACGATTCCTCCGCGTATGGTTTCTTATACACCGGGCCTCAGAATGTTAACGAACATTCCGCGGGCATCACTTTCCCCGCGATTGATTTCTCTAGCATCGGGGGAGCTCGTTTCAGCTTCGGATTCATGACTGGAGTCTGGGCCGACCCCAGCGACAACGCCGTCTATCTATCCGGCAACTCAGTAGGACTTCCTCTCGGCAATAACAGCGTGACTACATTCCAAGTTGCCATCGAAGGCAAATCCGTCAGCGTTTACAACGCCCAAGACAAGAACACCTACACCTTTGATTTGGATGAGGAAACCTATAAAGGCGAAAAAGGCTTGACCTTCAAAGCCGGGCCTTCCGCCTATGAAGCATGGCTATTGGTCTCCGAGAAAATCATTTCCTACCAATGCGACTGCTTCCAAGTGACCAAGGCAATCGAATCCTCGTTGCCCGATGAGCCCGTTGCAGGGTATTCAAGCGAGATCGCTGAATACAAGGAGCTGGTCGCCAAGTTCACTTCCTATGAGAAAGCGACTTGGGTCTCTTCCAAAATGACATCTTGGGTCAACGCTTATGACGGCGAGACCTTGGCCGATTTCACAAACAATGCGGGAATCACCGCGACTGGAAGCGTTAGCGCTGATAGCGGCACTTATCAAACGGCGGTGACGGAAAGCGCTTCTGGACGCCTGGGGGGCGTCCCCGTATTCGATGGGGATAAAAAATCCTTCATTGCTCAGGTTAATGACCTTTCCAAAAGTTTCGCCTCGATCACTTTCCCTGCGCTCAACTACTCCGCCTATAAGACAGTGACTTTCTCCTTCGGCTTTGCCGCGAATAGGGGAGGAGTTGACGGACGCTACTTCTTCCTTGGCGACGCCCCATCTTCCGTCGATGAGGCGACCACCGCGGAAAACTTGATTGGATCAGGGACTGCGCCAGTTCAGAATTCTTGGTCCACGGCAAGCGACATCACCGCGACCATCTCTAGCGGCTCCATCACTTTCAAAGGATCCAAATTCGAGAGCAAAACGCTGACCCTCGATGAGGAGGTGAATAACGGAACGGCAGGCCTTAAGCTCAGCTTCGGCAGCCTTTGCTGGGAGTACCTCGTCGTCTCGCCCTTCCAAGGGTTCACCATCTGATCCATTCTCCTTTCTTGCCCCGCTAAACGCGGGGCTTTTTGCAATGAGGCCGCATGGATGAAAACCGCATTATTTCAACCCTAATGTATATCATGGCAAAAAAACGGGGATCCTATAATCCGGTTTTTTACAGTTGCCGCCAATGAGAAGTCGTAGAACGTTGTAACCTACTGCGCTTTTTTGATTGTCTTCTCGCTCA
>CAVKPZ010000161.1:0-852 GCA_963658395.1 Lachnospiraceae bacterium
TATCGAAGCCGCGCGGCTTTCGGAAAATTCGTGATCAACCCCCTCATAGGAGGGGGTAAGATTGCTCGCATAGGTAAAACGAATTCGCCTAAGGCAAAACTCATTCGCTTAGGGTAGGCCCTTTCTTAGAAAATCATCCCTGATAATAACCGAGGTTAAGAGGCAATCCGTTGGCGTCCCTGATGACGTAGACGAAAGGCTGGTTCAAATTGACGCAATAAGTGCCGGGCATTTCTTCCGCGGCGCTCCCTGCGGCCATCGAGAAATGGAAAACCAAGGATTTTGAGGCGAACCCATCTTCGTCCATGCTGATTTTCGTGACGCTTTTAGCGGCTTTAAGGTAATGATTGTAAACATCCGACTCCGCGCTTTCGCTTTTGGCTTCGTAAGCCTCGCCGAAGGAGTCGACTTCCGGATTCATCAAAGAGGATAGGCCGAGGCTTTGGTAAACCGAGGCTAGGTCGACTCTGTCTATGTAGGAGAACTTCGGCAGAAGGAATTTGGTGATGACGTAACCTGAGGAGTAGTCCCCGTCTTGCAACCGCTTGCTTTCGTCCTCGATGAGGAAATTCCCGTCTAGCAATTCAAGGATGTTGTCGTCAAGGCTTTTTGGAATGAGGTATTGGACATAGTAGCCATGCTTATAGGCGTCATAGGCGGAATAATAGGTGTCGTAATCGTAGATTTTGACCCCATGGGAAGCATGGCTCATGAATTCTTTTTCCACTTTGGTGCCGTCAAGTTTGTAAAAGGCGTCTTGCCTATTGTCTTTCTCGTTGAATGATGTGGCCCAATGGAGCTTCACCGATTGCAAGGAAAGCAAAACGAAAGAAGGCGTTTCGTCATACCCTG
>CAVKPZ010000161.1:862-2171 GCA_963658395.1 Lachnospiraceae bacterium
CTGGCTTAGGGAGGTCGTCTGATGAGAACATGCCTTCGTCTAAAGCATAGCCATTGAGCCAGTCCACCATCTTGGCTTGGTGTCTTTCGTTCTGGAAATCCATTTGATAGCCTTCGACGTAAGAGGAGGTTAGGCTATCGACGACAGGGGATTTGACCTTCCCAAAAGAGGTGGAGAAGAAGGCACCGTCGCGCATCAAGACGCCTTCGTCGCCATAATTCCAGTTATTGGCCAAAAATCCCTTCGCGCGGTTGGCGTTCCTAACGCTTTCCTCTCCCAAAACGGAGGAGAAAGCCTCTTGGGTGGACTCATTCCCGATGAGGGAGAGGATATCTAAGCCTCTGTAGATGGAGTAGGGGGATAAAGCGACGTTGCTCTCCCCTAGTTCCAGCCCTTGATATAAGGAATAAGTGAAAGAGTTGACGGAAGCGAGGTAAGCTTCGTCCAAAGAGTTTTCTTTGGCTGCTTGCTCAGGGCTTGAATAGGATGGATATTCCACTGAATTGAGGCTTTGGAATTCCTCTTTGCTGATGCTGGAAGCCTTTTTCGTCAGCGTTTTCGTGTGGTTGGTCGTCTTTGTCTCAAGATTTGGGATGATGATCAACGCGGCCAAGGCCATCGTCGCGGCTAAGGGGATTCCTATTCCTAAGCTTAAACGTTTTATCTTTCTCTTCCTGCGGGCTTTGAGGTTTTTCTCTATTCTCTCTTCTTTCACCCATTGGGAGTCGTATTGAAGCTCATTCGCCTCTTTTTGTTTTTGGCTTAGGAATTCCTGCAAAGTTTCCTCTTCTTTCATAGCCAATCCTCCTTATGTTCCGCTAGCTTCCTAAGAGCCCCCTTATAAATGGAGGATACCCTTCCTCGGCTGCGCTTGACCGTCTGCCCGATCTCCTTCTCGGTGTACCCCATCAAGGAGAAAATGATGACATCGGTCTCGATGGGGGAGAGGTAATCCAGCAGATCCTGCTTGATGCGGTGGAAGGATGGGGATCCCCGCTCTGCCTGGTCCTGGGCGATTCGGTGAGGATCGTCGCATGAAGGCTTTCTCAGGATGTCCACGCAGGCGTTTTTGACAGCCTTGGTCAAGTAGGCCTTCGGATTTGCCATGACGGTTTTGCCGCGGGCAAACAAGGCGGAGAAGAAGCAGGCATAGGCGCTCATGACGGCATCGGCGGCGTCTTCTTCGTTGCTCAAAAAAGTCGAGGCGATGAAATAGGAAAGGCTTTTGGTCGCGTTGAAATACTCCTCCAAGAAGGCGTCGGTTTCTTGTTTGCTTTCGGATTTCAAAGCCTTCGCGAGCAGTTTTTCT
>CAVKPZ010000162.1:0-2159 GCA_963658395.1 Lachnospiraceae bacterium
CAAGGCATAAGAGAATGTGCTGACCCCTGAAGAGGAAATCGAAGCGACGTAATCCCCGCCAAAGATAAGCCAGCCCAAGAAAACAAGCGTGGCAATAGCCAAAACCGTCGGGACGAATACGCCGGAGACCTTATCCGCCAAGCGACTAATCTTGGTTTTCGTGTTCGAAGCTTGTTCCACCATGGCAACGATCTGGCGGAGAGTCGTCTCTTCGCCAACCTTCGTCGCTTTGCAGGTCAAAGCCCCGTTTTGGTTGATCGTCGAAGTATAGACGCTATCCCCTATCGTTTTGTCCACAGGAACGCTTTCCCCAGACAAAGACGATTCGTCGGAGGAACTTGTCCCTTCCAAGACGATTCCATCCGCGGGAAAGGCTTCGCCAGGGCGGACGAAGAAGATATCTCCGACGACAACCTCTTCCGAAGGGATGGTCATCTCCTTGCCTTCCCGGATGACATGGGCCTGTTTCGGCGCTAAATCGAGCAGAGATTTGATCGCGGAGGTCGTCTTTCCTTTGGAGTAGGATTCCAGCACTTTCCCGATGGTAATAAGCGTAGGCACCATGCCGGCGGTCTCAAAGGTCAGGCCCATGGATTGGCTCATCAAGTTTCCCCAGCCCTCTTGGCCCATATTCGGGCCTAGAGAGGACGCCATCACAAACATCGTGATGACGCCATAGAGATAGGAAATGCCGCTTCCTAAAGAAACCAAAGTGTCCATATTCGGGCCCCCACGGATCAGAGACTGGAACCCTGAAACGAAGAAGGACCGATTCAATAGAAGCAGCACGGTAGAAAGCAGCATCGCCAACAAGCCGTAATAGAAAGGGTTCTCCCCAATAACGCCCAAAGGCCACCCCCATGACATATTCATGTAGCCCATGGAGAAGTAGAAAAGGGGCGCCAAGACAATCAAGGAGAAAATAAGGCGCCGCAATAGCCTTGGAGTCTCACGATCCTCTAATTCCTCGCTTGGGGCATCGCCTTCCCTCTCACCGGCCTTCTTAGCGCCATACCCCGCCTTTCCGACGGCGGCCATGATGGCCTTAGGAGTCGCCGGGGAGTCGTAGCTCACCAACATGGAGTTTGTGAGAAGGGAGACCGAAACCTCTTTGACCCCAGCAAGCGAGCGGACGGCTTTATCGACATGAGCGGAGCAAGAGGCGCAGGTCATGCCACTGATTTGGTATTTTTCATTTGCAACCATACGATCACCTCATTTCAGACGTTTGATCAACTCCATAGTCTCTTCGATGACCCCGTCCTTGCCCTGAAGGATGTCCTCTTTGACGCAAGATTCCATATGAGAGCCCAGGATGAGATAGCCAAGAGATTGCAGGGCGCTTTCCACCGCAGCAACCTGAATCAAAACATCCCCGCAATAACGGTCCTCCTCAATCATCGCGGCAATGCCGTTTAATTGGCCTTGGATTCGAGCAATGCGGGTTTGCAAAGCTTTCTTCTCATTTTCCGCTCTAGGCGTGTTTTTCTTCTTTTCGCAGCATAGGCAGTTCTTTTCCATATGATACCCCCCTAGGGTATGCATTAATCATAGGCCTTGCCCAAGGCTTTGCAAGCGAAACATAAAAAGCCCCAAGACGAATCTTAGGGGCTTGACGTCAAGTGTTTTCTTATTCTTCTTCCTTCGCCACATCGACGATGGTGGGTTTATAAGAGAAGTTTTTGGAGCTTTGCGCGGCGGAAAGGGCGCGGTCTTTGCTGGGATAGGATTCACCCATAACCAAGACGGATCCGTTGTCGGCGTAGACCACGAACTGATAGCGCCCCTGCTTATCGCAGGTGATGGTGACGTCTTTGGAGGAGAACTTCTTCTGCACTTTCTCCAACGCTCCGGAAACGCCGGACTTTGAGGCGTAGGCCGAAGTCGCAAACAGCAATTGCCCATTGTTGGCGAGCAGCCTTCCGCGGAATTTGTTGGCTTCGTCGAGGTATATCTCGAATTTGCCCTTGTCGCTGCCATCTTGGCCAGGAAGGGTGATTCTCCATTCGCGGATTTCGGATTCCGGGATCTCGTCGAGGTCGACGACTTTGTAGGTCGTGTAGAACTTCTCAACCGAGTCCAATGCGCTTTGGGCGCCGGCGGCGTTGGGATAGAACTCGCCGGAGACAATCAAGCGGGAATCGTTGGCGGTATAGATG
>CAVKPZ010000163.1:0-2011 GCA_963658395.1 Lachnospiraceae bacterium
AAGGATGGCGATCATTTCTTCTCTCCTTTCCCTTCGAAGGAATTGTTCTTCAGGAAGCGTTGGAACTCGAAGCTGTTGAGCGGATGGGAGTAGTAATACCCCTGCACAGCGTCGAGGCCCATGGATTTGAGGATGTCGACTTGCTTTTGGGTCTCCACCCCTTCGGCGATCGTCCAGATGCCGAGAGAGTGGGCCAAGGAGATGATGGCGTTTACGATGTCGCAGCTCTTTTTGTCGACTTCGATGTCGTCGATGAACGACTTATCGATCTTAAGGGTGTCGAAAGGGAGCTTCTTCAAGGAATTGAAGGAGGAATAGCCGACGCCGAAGTCATCGATGGAAGTGGCCATGTCGGCGGCTTTGATCTTGGAAACGAGCTGATAGAGGAAGGCGGCGTCCCTGGCGGCCAAGGATTCGGTGAGTTCGATGTCGAGCCACTTGCTCTCCACCCCGTACTTTTTAGCGGTAGAGGTGAGGAAGTCCAATAGCCCTTCGTCATAGACGGTGCGCCTAGAGAGGTTGATGGAGAGCTTCACAAGCCTCCCCCCGTCATTCTCCCACCTGGCTAAGTCGCGGAGAGAATGCTCATAGATGTAATGGTCCAAATCGACGATGAGGCCGGTCCTTTCGGAGAAGGGGATGAAGAAGGAAGGCGGCAGCAAGCCCCGGGTCGGGTGGTTCCACCTCACCAGCGCCTCCGCCCCGTAGAAGGTGTTCGTCCGGAGATTGAATTTAGGCTGATAGAAAATCTGGAACTGTTCCTCTTTGATGGCTTTGATGATGTCACTAGGGAGCTCCCTTTCATTGTCGGAAGCGCTCATCTGATCGCTAGAGAAGGGAACGACGGCGCTTGAGAAGCGGTTCATGGCGTTGTAGCGGGAGGCGAAGAGGGCGTGGGAGATGCAATCGGGGACGTCCTTGCCGTTTTTAAGCCCGCAAGAGCCAAAAAGGATGGTAAGGGAGGATATCCTGCCCCTATCGGCGACTTTGTCCTCAATCTGATGGGCGAGCAGCTTCAGCTCGTTCTCGAAGGATTCGGCGTCGACGCTGCGGGTGTAGAGCAAGAAGGAATTCAGCGTGGAGAAACCATAACGGTACTTCTTGCGATCGGCGAAGAGGGTCGAAACGGTCTCGAAGACGATGGTGTTGATCGCCTTGACCTCCTCCTCGCCATAGAAATTGAGGAGATCGCCATTGAGCCCTTTGACATTGACGGCGGCAAGGATCCCCTCGCCTTGGCTCTTCTTGCTTTCCCCAGAGAGGCGATGAACCTCTTTGGCGAAGAAAGATTCGGAATAGACGAAGACGGGTTTGGAGAAATAGATCTCGGAACCCTTCTGCTCCGATTTCATCTTGGAGCGGAGGTAGGCGAAGACCGAGGTCAGGATCAAGAAGGCGATCATGAACACGACGGCCAGATAGAACCCAATCCAGTTGGCGGGGTTGCTTTCGGCGTGTTTGGACCAGAATAGGGCCGCCGAGAGGATGATCAAGCCAAAGCAGGTCCCGGAGGCGATGCCAAAGCCTAGGCTTAGATAGCTGAAAATCGCGTATGTCCTCTTCGGCGAAATGGGGTTGTTGTCCTTCATTTTCTCTCTTCCTTTTCCAATTCCTTTTTGGCCAATTTGACGGCCTCTTGCTTTTCTTTCTCGAATTGCTTGAGGAAGAGCTCTTTCTGCTTTCGCTTCTCTTTCTCAAGCTCTTCCTGGATCTCCAGCTTGACCGCGGCTTTCTCCCGGGCTATCTCCATCGCCCTTGGGTCGTTTGGATCAACCCCGGAGGCGAGGGCCATCGCCTCGATCTTGGCGGCTTCCTCTTTTTTCTCCTTCTTGGCCTGCTTGATGGTATCGGATAAGGAGAACCCCGCCATCGATAGCAATGGCACCCCGACGACCACGGGGACGAACCAGACCGAGGAGGTCATCGTCATCACCCCGCCCAGGAAATCGCTTTTGGAGACGACGGTTCCGACGTAATCGGATTCGCTTATCCGCTGCACCCCGGTGTAGGA